>CALLKH010000681.1 GCA_938008425.1 uncultured Planctomycetaceae bacterium
GGCATCGGCCGCGCTCTGAAGCTCCTGCTTCGCGCTGTACATCAGACCGGTGTCGATGGCCAGGGCCGCGACACCGAGCCCGACGATTCCGCCGAAGAGAACCGTCTGCACCATGACGGCCCCGCGCCGTCGACTCCCCCTGCCACACCCGTAACGCGATCTCATGATCAATCCCCCCATCATTTGGACGCCGCTCGTCCGGCGTTTCACTTGGCCGGACAACGACGACTCCCATCAGTATCCCGGTCGAGGCGAAGCCGGCACGAAACCGGACTCGCTTTCAGATCAGTCAGTCTCCTCTGTTCATTTTTCATCAAACTCCGCGAGACCCCACGGTCCGCGAAGCGCGAACTGCGTGGTCGGCCAACGCGAAGTGCCGCCCGGCCGAGTCTTGACCGGGAACTTCTCCCGCGGGGCACTGTCGGACTCGGGGCGCGCCAGCGGCTCGCCTTCCAGCTTCTGAAGCCCGAACAGTTCATAGTCCGTCGGTTCAGTCATCAATGTGCCCGGTGCGGGCGGAACCTGCTGCGGATCCAGCGGCTCGACGAGCTGCGGCGTCACCAGGACCACCATCTCGGTCATGGAGCGCTCATAGGCCGTTGAGCTGAACATCGCGCCGAGGATCGGCAGATCGCCGAGCCCCGGAATCTTCGCGGCGTTCGCGCGGATGCGATCGTTCAGGAGACCGGCAATCGCGAAGGTCTGCCCGTTGCCGCACTCGATCGTTGATTCAACGCGGCGCGTCGTAAACGTAAAGAGCGGAAAACCGCCGACGACCGTCGTTGTCGGCACCGCTTCGCTGACTTCGGTCATGACGTGCAGTCGAATAATCTGACCGGCCATGATTGAGGGCGTGAATCCCAGTCGAACGCCGAATTCACGATACTCAACCGTGATCGCACCGGCCGACGCGCCCGCCTGTGCGACCGGAATCGGAACTTCGCCGCCCGCCAGGAACGTCGCCGTCTGGCCGCTGATCGCGACGAGATTCGGCTCCGCCAGCGTTCGAGCCAGCCCGTTTTCACGAAGGGCGTTCAGGAAGACCTGGAACTCGGCCTTCGGAAAACCAAAGGTGATGTTCGTATTCGGCCCGTTGCCGACCGGCGCCACAGAGTAAAGCTGCTGGCCGTTCAAAACGTTCGGCAAGCCGGAGCTGCCGAAGACCGTGGGATTCAGGTTGGCGACATTGTTCGCGAAGAACACATCGCGCGACCAGTCCGAGGCCCCGATCGCCCAGTTCACGCCGAGCTGACGGCTGGCTTCCTTGTTCACTTCCGCCACGACGACGCGAAGCATGGTCTGCTGCACGCCGGCCACCGTCAGGTTGCTGCGAACTTCGCCGCCCTGAACGAGGCCCGCCATGTTCTGAATCTGCAGCGCCGTGTCGGGGTCCGGAACCACGCCCGTCAGCATGATCGTGCCGTTGACGCTGCGGGCCTCGACCCGCGACGTCGGCGACACGCTCTTGATAAAATGATTCAGGCCGCTGAGATCAAGTTCGACATCGATATGCAGCGCCTTCTGCTGATCCCCCACTCGCATGAGCAGCTGGGTCGAGCCGTAGCTCTTGCCCGATACGACAATGCGCGTCGGCGTCGGCAGGTAGCAGTCGGCGATCGACGGATCCGCAATCTGAATCGCGTCGGCCTTCTGCTTGAGATTGATCACGGCCGTTGAATTCTTGGATACGCGGATGCGCTGGGCATCGACC
This sequence comes from uncultured Planctomycetaceae bacterium, assembly GCA_938008425.1. GTDB lineage: Bacteria > Planctomycetota > Phycisphaerae > UBA1845 > UTPLA1 > JADJRI01. The sequence goes on from CALLKH010000681.1 coordinate 1,712, forward strand.
TTGTCGGTATGAATCGACTCGATCATCTCGTCGCCGCTGGCGAGTCCGCCGGCGGCAGCGTCCGCGGCGCCGTTTTGCGCCGAATCGGGCTCCGCATTCGACGACTGATGGACGACGAGACGCGAGGGACCCGCAGCGCCACCCTGACCACCCTTGAGAGTTGCCGGCTGGTTGGCCGACACCGTCACCCCCTCGGCATCCGTCGGACCGTCCGCGAGGGCGGTCCCGGAAAGGCACAGGAGCAGCGCGGCGGCGAGCCCGGTGTGGACCCGGAAGGTCTGACCGCAGCCCGGGCGACGGCATTCATGTCGCCCTGAGTTGAAACCAAGGATGGATGAGTGTCGCACGAAAGTCATTCGACCGTCTCCATGAGCTCGTTGAACTGGTTGCTATCCGTCGAAGCCGGGGCTTCAACGGCATTTTCATTCTGATTCGGATCCGCCTTCGGAGCGGGCGCGGCGTTCGAACTGCTGATCAGGGTGCGCTGAACGACGCCGTTATCATCAAAGGTGATCTGTTCCACGCTTTCACCGCGGCGCACCTCGACGACATGCGTCCGCACAGGCTCCGGCGTGGCCATCGCAACCGCGACCGGCTTCTCCTCGACGACCGGCTCGGGCAACGAGGGCGTCGAGGGTGTCAGGGCATTCTTCAGGAGTTTTGAGAAGAACCCCTCACCAGGTTCCTTCGAGTAACCGCGCAGGGCGAGGCGAAGTCCGCCCTTGGCGACGCCGGTTGCGGCGTTGAGCTGCTGAACCTCTTCCGGCTTGAGGAACAGTGTCACTGTCTTGGCGATCTGGGTCTTCTTGCCGTCCGCGCCAATCGCGCTGAGCGACTGACCGACCGCACCGACCTCGACGTTGGTGAGAATATCCCGGCTCTGTCCGATACCGCGGCCCATGACCGCCGATACGTCAACCCGGGCGCCGGGCGTGATGAAACCCGCGACGGCCGTTTCCTCGTTCACCTTGACGCTGACCGCGCGATGTCCCGAGGGAATCTGCGCGGCAAGCCCCGGCTGCGAACCGGGCGGCGCCAGCATGATGCGGGTGAAGGGCACGCCGGGAGCGATCGGCATTTTCGTGACGCGTCCGATCAACGACTTCTTGTCGGTGAAGGCGTCGGGCGGAATCAGGCTGAGCGGCACTTCCCTGCCGGAGATCATCTGTTCCGTGATGCCGGTGGCGGTCTCAATGGACTTCGACGCCACATAGACGACGGTCTTGTCTTCCTGGGCCCCTTTCGCCTTCTGGACCATGTCCATGCCCATCTTGATGGCGAAGAATCCGACGCCCAGGCCGATGATCAGCGGGATGATTGTCTTGGGTTTCATAACAGTGGACCTCACTATGCCAAAGTCAGTGACTCGAAACCGACTTGCCCCCCAGGCAAGACGAGTCCCTCTTTTCTCTTGTCATCAGCGCCTTACTGGGCGCCGTCAACGCCCTCGCGGCGCATCGTCGTCGTCGAATTGATGTCGAACGAACCGCCGCCCAGGAGCGAACCCGTGAAGCTCACACGATTGAGCGGAATGCTCACGGTCACCCAGACTTCGGTGTCGCTCGAGCCGAGCGAGTCGACGTTGCTCGTGGTCGTGTAACCCTCGAGCCCCGCGGCCGCCATGGCTTCATCGACGGACGTGTTGACGTCCGACATGGATCCGCCCGGCAACGCGGCGGTTCTCGCGCCTTCGCGCGAGGCCATGGTCACCGTCTGCCGCACCATGAAGGCATACCCCACCTCCATCATGCCGAGCATCGCCACCACCAGGAGCGGGGCGACGACGGCGGTTTCAACCGCAGCGACACCCCTTCTCATCCGCAAGTTTCGTCTTCCCAGTTTCATTGGAGTCCCCCCCATCCATAAAAGTTGGAGACCAGTACACAAAGGGTCCCGATCGTCAAAGGAATTGCATAAGGCATGGCGGTGCCGCCGAGGCTCAGCTCCTTGTAGGAGCCGTCCTCGCCGAAGGCCGACTTGAACGAGCCGACCTTTCGCATCACCACGCCCATGTTCATGTAGGTCTGCAGGAAATTCTTCTGATAAGCAATCACGCCGATCGCGAGAACGCCGCCGACGAGTCCGCCGACGAGCACCGCCTGGAACGTCGCCGCGGGGCCCAGCCAGGCGCCGACGGCTGCCATGAACTTGACATCACCGGCGCCCATCACCCGCATCATCCAGAAGACAAACAGGCAGCCGAATCCCACGCCCACGCCCTGAAACGACGATCCGACGCCGCTCCAGCCGAACATCCAGGCATGAAGTGCGACGCCGGTACACAGGATCGAGAGGTTCAGCCAGTTGGGCACACGGTGCCGCCGATAATCATTCCAGCTTGCGAAGAGCATCGCTGGAATCAGTATCGCCGCCACCCAGTGTCCAAGTCCGACAGTTCCCATTAGTTCACCTGCACAGTTCCCTGTTCGTAGTTCGGTGTAGAATCAACATCACATTCATAGATTGCCCGGGCAAATCACTCGTCGAAATGGTCCGAGAAGGATCCGGGGGCGTATCGCGCAGTTCACGGACCACTATCGGTCCATGAGAATCTTGTTATCCGTCGCATGCTCTCGAGTCCGGTCCCGCGCCGCGCCTATTCGCCCGGCGTCGACCGATCGACGGCCGCGAT
>CALLKH010000682.1 GCA_938008425.1 uncultured Planctomycetaceae bacterium
CGCACGTTGCCGGGCCAGTGGTAGGCCTGAAGCGCCTGGAGCGCCTCGGGCGTGAAATCAAGAATCTCCCGCTTCACTTCCGCGCGGTATTTCTTCAGGAAGTTCTCGGCCAGCAGCGGAATATCGCCCAGCCGCTCGACGAGCGACGGCATCTGAATCGTCACGACGTTGATTCGATAGTACAAGTCCTGCCGGAATCGCCCGGCCGCCACTTCCTCTGCGAGATCGACATTGCTTGCCAGCACCACGCGCACATCAGCCTTCACCGTCTCGTTCGACCCGACCGGCTCGTAGCACTTCTCCTGCAGGACGCGAAGCAGCTTGACCTGGAACCCCGGCGACGCCGAGTTGATCTCGTCCAGAAAAATCGTTCCGCCCTCGGCGGCCCTGAACTTGCCGTCCTTGTTGGCGACGGCGCCGGTGAAGCTTCCTTTCACGTGGCCGAAGAGCTCGGACTCGAGCAGCCCCTCTGGAATCGCCCCGCACGACACCTCGACGAACGGGCCGTCGCGCCGATCCGACCGATAGTGCAGCGCGTGCGAGATCATGCTCTTGCCGGTGCCCGATTCGCCGCTGATGAGCACGGTCGTTTTCGTGTCCGCCACCGCCTCGATCATGTCGAAGATCTTGAGCATCTTGTAGTCGTGGCCGACGATGTTATCGAGCGAGTAGCGCAGATCGAGCTGCTGGCGAAGCGTGCGATTCTCGCGAATGAGCGACTGCTGCTGGATCGCCCGCTGCAACACGAGGCGCAGTTCGTCGTCGATGATCGGCTTGGTGAGATAGTCGTAGGCGCCCATCTTGATCGCCTCGACCGCGGACTCAATCGTGCCGTAGCCGGTGATGACGACCGGCACGACGTCGGGATGGCGGTCGCGCACGGTTCGAAGCAGTTCGAAGCCGTCGGCCTCGGGCATGTTCACGTCGGTGATGACGATGGCGTAGTCGTTCTTGGCAAGCCTCTGCGCCGCCTCCTTGACGGAGTTCACGCCGTCGGACTCGTAGCCCTCAATCTTCAGCAGTTCGCCGAGCGAGTCCACGATGATGCGATCGTCGTCGACGATCAGAACGCGGGCGGTCCTGGAAGTTGCGATTGGGGCCGGCCGGACACTCGTCTCGGCCCCTCCCTTGTTTGTCGTTCGTGTTCCTGCCACGTTTCTGTCACCCCCATGCGATGGCCGGCCGCACACCCGACCGGCTCTCTCGAGCAATTCAGTCAATCTTTCTCACCGGCGGTCCCGAATACGCCGCCCGCGCTCGAGCTGAGCGGCAGCCGAACCGTCATCGTCGTTCCATTCGGTTTCCGCCGCGTCGGCGTGATCGAACCGCCGAGCCGCTGCATCAACTCACTGCACACCGCCAGCCCCAGGCCGGTTCCCTTTCCCGCACCCTTGGTCGTGAAGAACGGCTCGAAGATTTTCTCCATCTCCGCCGGCAGGCCTATGCCGGTGTCTTCCACCATGATGACGACATCTGATCCGTCGAGATTGGTGGTGACGGCGAGCGTGCCGCCGTCGGGCATGGCGTCCACCGCGTTCTTCACGAGATTGCACAAGACCTGAAAGAGACTGCTGCCGCGTACGACCGGCATGTCGGTCTCGTGAAAATTGCAGACGACCGTGACGCCGCCGTCTCGAATTCGCCCCTCCATGGCGGTGAGGGCGTCTTCGACGATCTTGTTGATCGTCGCCTGCTCGAACGCACCGGGTGTCGATCGCGAAAACTCCAGCAGCGACCCGATGATCTGAGCCATCCGGGTAATGCCGCTCTTCACGTTGTCGAGATAGCGGCGAAGCTGTTCATCCTCCTGTGATTCAGTCTGTCGCAGCGCCAGATTTGTGAATCGCAAGATGCCGTCGAGCGGATTGTTGAGTTCATGGGCGACGCGCGCCGCGAGTTTGCCCACCGCCGCCAGCCGCTCCGACACCGCCAGACGCCGCTCCATGCTGATTCGCGCCGTCACGTCGTCAGCCACCAGGAGGCCGCCGACCACTTCATCCCGCGGCCCCGCGCGAAGCGGGCTGATGGTGATCGAGAGATAGCCCTCGGGCTGATCCTTGCCGCGCTGGGCGCGGGCGTCGAAGTGCCGCGCGTGCGGCGACTGCAGAATCCCCCGGATTTCGCTGAGCCAATCGACGCAGTCGCCATCGACCGTCAGCCGGGCAAGCACCTCCGTGACAAGTTCCGCGGAGGGCAGCGACAACTCCGCCGCCCGGTTGCGATGGGTGATCTTCATCGCGCGATCGAAGACGACGAGGCCGCTCGTCAGGGAATCGATGACGCCGCCGAGAAGGGCCTCGCGCGAAGCGGGATCCGGCACGGCCGGTCGGGATGTTTCAAGTGAACCTGTCGCCATGATCGCCGCCTGCTCCAAGTTCCGCCGGGAACGCCAGTTCGGTGAATCGTGTCGAGCGTGATCACGCCGCGGTGCGGGCTGCGATCATCTCCGGTGGGAAGTATCGGTTACGTCGGGCGGCGGTGAAGCCAAATGTTGCGTTGAAACAACACAAATCGCGGGCAGTGTTGTGCGAAGGGATTTTTCCGGTCGAAACCCGCGACGAGACGCGAATTGGGAACCACGACGAACGACGGGTTCCGATATTCATGAATGCCGTGGTGCTGGCATTTCGGGATTGGAGCGGGCGCTATTTGATACCCGCGGCATGAAGGTCCGCGATATCAACATTGAACCCGTAGAGCAATTGATTGAGCTTGACGCCGAGGAATCGATCCACGCCCCGGACATGAACCAGATGCGCGTACGGCGGCACCGCCAGTGGCCTATAGAAGCCCTCGTGGAACTCGCCGTTAACGAATGCGATCCGGCCGCGCTGCCGGACGGTGCTGACCAGGATCGGCCATCGATCATCCCGCATCTGGCCGACATGCGCGATCAGCCCCACCACCACGCCATCGTTGAAGTCCGGGGTGGTCGGCCGGTCTGTGAGACTCGCCGCCCGCAGAAATTGCGCCCACTGTTCAGGACGGGAGATGACCACGAAGTCGAAGCGATCGGAAAGCTGAAATACGCAGCCCGTCGGCAGCTTGCCGGGGGCGACCAGCCGCGCAAACCACTGCCTCCCGGGCGCTTCCTGATCGACATTGAACCGGCTCACGTGTTCAAACCGGGCCGAGTCCCGCCAGACCTGGAGCGACCGCTCCGGCGTCGCACAGCCGGGCAGAAAAAGTAAGGCTGCGGCCAAGACCGACACCGCCGCCGAACCGTTTGGAAACACATTTTTCAGCACTGATATTCCCGGTTTCGTGCGGGCGTTGCGGCTGTGATGGGGTTGGAATAGCATTCGGCTTCCCGGCTCGAACAGGGTTGTATCGAGTCGCCTGAATCCGGCCTGCACACGCGCCGCCGACGTTGGCGGGCGGGGGGGCATTGCCCGGCTGCCTTGGTTCGGAGTTGCTACA
>CALLKH010000683.1 GCA_938008425.1 uncultured Planctomycetaceae bacterium
ACTCATGTACAGCTTCGCCAACCGTGTCTGCCCTCAAACTGCCCTCAAGTCGTGTCTCGGGACAGTAAGAAACCGTGGAGGGACAGGACACCGCCGAGACGAGCGAAGTCCTTGTCGTTGCGGAGGTTGGGCGATAAAATGAGTCCCTTGAAGCACTTAAGAAATGGGGCTGGATCGAATCCCTCCCTCTCCGATTCTTTAGGGCTCAAATAGGACCTCAGTCGCGGGTCTGAGTTTGGGCCGCATCTGGGCGTTGACGACCATCTCACGCGACCATGTGAGTCTTGCCCCCTCCTCGCAATGGGATTGATAAGATCAGAAGTGGTCGAGGAGGCGCTGTTGGCTGTGCACTCTCTACTATTGGCCGTACATTGGTCTTTCGCCCACCCTCAACTGATTCAGCCAGGAATAATCAGTTCAATCCGTTGTCGGCCGTGCACGGTTTCGACGCGATCGACATCGACATCGGGCGCTGGCGGTATCGAAAGGACGTCAGCCCCATCCGATTCATTCTCCGGCAGGCCCCGGCCCTGATGACGCGGAGTTTTCCAGGGCTTTCCACACATCTCGTTGCGCGCGATGCCCTGTGTCGGGATCGGCATGATCCCAGGCCTCATAGAGCCGGACGAGCACCGTGGCACACTCGCGGGCAGCATCGCTTCGTTCCAGTCCGGCGGCGGCCAGCCTGTGAGCCGCGACGAGCTCGGCTTCCGCCTCGTTGAAGCGTTCGCATTCGAGCAACGCGCGACCGAGTCGCATGCGCGCGACGGCCAAGTCTGAAAGACTGGCATGCTCTTCGCGTGTCAGCGCCGTGACCACCTCCCGGCGTAGAGTTTCGGCCTCCTTCCAGCGGGACTCAGCTTCGAAGAGGTCGGCCAGGCCGCTCATCGACGCCAGGGTGAGCGCGTGTGATTCGCCGAGCACGCGCCTTCGCTTTTCAAGGGCTTCGCGAAGAAAGGGCTCGGCATCCGAGTTTCTTCCCGCCGCGAAGAGAAGTTCGCCGAGGTTCGCGATGCTGTTGATCGTTCGGGGGTGCAGTTCGCCGAGGATGCGGCGGCGGCGCTTCGCACGCCCTCACTTCGACCCCACGATGCAGCTTTCCAACTTCGGTCTCAGACTCCACGCGATATGCAACTTTGAAATGTCGATACAACTTATCTAATGACGCGACGAGAACCGCGTGGTGATTCGGCGAATCGTCAAATAGAAAACAGGCGTAAAGAACAGGCCGAAGATTGTCACGCCGAGCATTCCATAGAACACGACCGTACCCAGGGCCTGGCGCATTTCACTGCCGGCGCCTTCTGCGAGAATCAGCGGCACGACGCCGAGAATAAATGAGAAACTCGTCATCAGGATGGGGCGTAGCCGCAAGTGCGCTGCCTCGACGACTGCGTCGAATGGCGATTTCCCCTGCTCCTCCTGCTGCTTCGCGAACTCCACGATCAGCACGGCGTTCTTGGCGCTCAACCCGGCAAGGACGATAAAGCCGATCTGCGTGAAGATGTTGTTGTCCATTCCGCGAAGCCACACTCCGGCAATTCCGCTGAGGAGGCACATCGGAACGATCAGGATGATGGCCGTGGAGATCGCAAAACTCTCATATTCCGCGGAGTGAACCAACCAGACGAATAAGACGCACAACGGGAATATCAACAGCGCCGTATTGCCGGCTGCCTTTTCCTGATACGCAAGCTCGGTCCATTCAAAATCGTAACCGGCCGGCAGATTCCTACGCGCCAAGTCTTCCATAATCGTAATGGCCTGGCCGCTGCTCACGCCCGGCGCGCCGCTGCCGTTAATCTCGGCAGCTTGATAGAGGTTATACCGACCGATGCGATCCGGCCCCGAGATCGACTCGAGGTCCAGGACGCTCCCCAACGGCACCATCGTTCCTTCTCGATTGCGGGTCTTGAGTTGCGCGACACTCGTCTCGGTCGCGCGAAACCTGGCATCCGCTTGAGCCATGACACGATACGTGCGGCCCAGGAAATTGAAATCGTTGACATAAAGACTGCCCAGATAGATTTGCAACGCATCGAATACGCTCGTGAGGGGAATGTCCTGCGTTTTCACCTTTTCGCGGTCCACGTTGGCAAAAAGCTGTGGCACATTTGCCCGAAAAGTTGTAAACAGCGACCGCAGATTCGGGTTCTCGTTTGCCTTGGTGATCAAACTGTCGACAGCGCTTTGCAATTCCTGCGGCGATGCGCGACCCGTGCGATCCTGGACCTGCAGCTTGAAGCCGCCCGCAGTTCCAAGCCCGCGAACCGGCGGCGGCGCCAATACAAGCGCGAATCCCTCCTGCACCTTCGCGTACTTCGCCATGAGTTTCCCGATGATCGCACCCGACGACTTCTCCGGATCTCCGGTCCGGTCCGCGAAGTCTTCGAGCGGCAGGAACATGGTTCCGGCATTGGTCTGATTGACGCCGCTGAGAATTGAAAAGCCGGAAACGGCAACCGTGTGCTTCACGCCGGGAATCTCCTTGGCGATTTCGGCCAGTTGACTCATCGCGGGAACTGTGCGATCGATCGACGCCGCGTCCGGCATTTGCAGACTGACCAGCAGATACCCGCCGTCCTGCTCCGGTATGAATCCTGACGGCACCTCTCGGAACCCTGCGTATGTCAACGCAACCATTCCTCCATAGACGACGAGGGCCAATCCGCTGAATCGAATCACTCGTCGAATCGAAGTCCGGTACCTGTCACTTCCCGCCGTAAATGTCCGGTTGAAAAGCGAGAAGAACCAGCCGAACACCGCGTTCATGAGGCGGGTGAACAGGTCCTGCTGTCCATGTTTGGGACGCAGCAGCAGTGCCGCCAACGCGGGGCTGAGCGTCAGGGAATTCAACGCCGAAATCAGCGTTGAAAAGGAAATCGTCAGTGCGAACTGCCGGTAGAACTGTCCGGTGATTCCACTGATGAAGGCGACGGGAATGAATACGGCGGACAATCCGAATGCGATCGCGATGACGGCGGACGTCACTTCGTCCATCGCCTTGTGGGCGGCGTCGCGCGGCGTCAACCCCTTCTCGATCCAGCGCTCGATGTTCTCGACGACGACAATCGCATCATCGACGACGATACCGACGGCAAGCACGATCCCGAACAACGACAGGTTGTTAATCGAGAATCCGAAGGCCGTCATGACGGCGAACGTCCCGATCAGTGAGACGGGAATCGCAATCAACGGAATCAGCGACGCGCGCCAGCTCTGAAGAAAAACAAGCACCACGATCACCACCAGGACGACTGCCTCAAAGAGCGTCTTGACGACGTCGCGAATACTCTCGCGAACGAACACCGTAGTGTCGTAGGGTATCGAGTATTCCACCCCGGGCGGAAACGATCGGCTGAGTTCCTCCATCTTAGCATAGACGGCGTTCGCCGTATCAATCGAGTTCGAGCCCGGAAGCTGGAAGATGCCGAGCCCGACGGCGGGCCGACCATCGTATGCAAAGCCCGTGCTGTAATCCGCAGCGCCGAGTTCGACGCGAGCCACATCGCGAACACGTGTGATCCGACCGTCCTCGCCGGACTTCACTACGATGTCCTCGAATTGCTGCGGATCCGTCAATCGGCCGAGCGTGCTAACGGTGTATTGAAATTTGCCGCCGCCGTCCGGCGTCGGCGCGCCGCCGACAATACCTGCGGCCACCTGAATATTCTGCTCGCGAACGGCGTCGACGACATCACCCGCGGTCATACTTCGCGATGAGAGCTGCTCCGGATCGAGCCACAGCCGCATCGAGTAATCGCGTGCACCGAACATCGAGATGTCGCCTACGCCCGGCAGGCGCGCCAACTCGTCACGAATCTGCAACGTGGCGAAGTTGCTCAAATAAAACGGGTCGCGGACTTCGGTCGAACCGTATATCGACACGGCCAACGTCAGATCCGGCGATGATTTTCGCACCGTCACGCCCAGCTGCCGAACATCTTCCGGCAATTGCGGTTCGGCGATTGCAACTCTGTTTTGAACCTGCACCTGGGCGATGTCGAGATCGGTGCCAAGCTTGAAGGTGATCGTCAGTGACATGCCGCCGCTGTCAGTGCTTTGGCTCGACATATACAGCATATTCTCGACACCGTTGACCTGCTGTTCAATCGGGGTCGCTACCGTCTCCGCGACAACTTTCGCATTCGCGCCGGGGTATGACGCGGTCACCACGACGGTCGGTGGAACGATCTCCGGGTACTGGGAAATCGGCAGAGTCGCGATTGAAATCGCGCCGACGATCACGATGACGATCGACAACACGGCGGCAAAGACCGGACGATCGATGAAGAAGTGTGCGAATCTCACGCCGGCGCTCCCGAATCCGCATCCGCCGGTTGAGTCGTCGGGTCCGAATCCGCTGCCGGCGTTTGACTCACATCGGACGACAGCGAGTCGAGTGAAAACGACCCGTCGATCGCCTTCACTTTGACGCCTGAGCGGGCATGTACGAGCCCGTTAATGACGACGCGATCGTCAGAATCCACGCCGGAAGCGATCGATCTCAGATCACCGAACAATGCTCCGAGTTTGACGGTTCTTGGATGAACGACGCTGTTTTCATCGACCACGAACAGAATCTTCTGATTCTGATCCGTCATGACGGCGGCGTCGGGAACAAGCAACGTGTCGTAACGGCCGGTTCCGGGGATGCGGATACGCGCGAAAAACCCCGGCAGCATCCAGCCGTCCGAATTGCGAAACACGCCGCGGCCTCGAATCGTGCCGGTCAGCGGGTCGACACGATTATCAACAAAATCCACCACACCTTCATGCGGAAACCCCTTTTCGTCACTGAGTTGAAGAAAGCACTGGATCTCAGCTTCGCGGGCGCTGACGCGCCGTCCCGCACGAGCCAGTTCTGCGTACTTCAGAATCGATCGTTCATCGGCGTCTACGTAGCAGTAAATCGGATCGATCGATGTGATCGTCGTCAGCAATGTGCTCTGTCCCGTGCCTCCGGAAATGAGATTGCCCTGCGTCACAAGTTTCCGACCAACCCGGCCGGATATCGGAGCGACGACGCGACACCATTCAAAATTGAGACGGGCCGCAGCAACGGCGGCGGCGGTGCCTGCACACACGGCCTTCGCCTGTTCGAGTGTTGCGGATGCGCGATCGAGCTCCGTAGATGATCGGGCCGACTCTGGTATCTTTTGAATGCGATCAAATTCGATGTTCGCGAATTTCAACTGCGCAGCCGCCTCGGCCTCGGCGGCGATGGCTTCGTCGAGAACAGCCTGGAATGGCCTCGCGTCGATCTCGACAAGCAGATCGCCTGCCGCAACGAGACCGCCTTCATGAAAAGGCGTCGACACGATCAGTCCGCCGACGCGCGCTCGCACCTCGACGAATTCGACTGCCTCCAAGCGACCCGTGTACTCGTCCCACTCGATAACGCTTCGCTGGACCGGCACAGCGACAGTGACGGTCGGAGGAGGTTGCTCCGCCGGTGCACTCTGTTCAGACTGACAGCCGAAGTTAAGCATCAGCGCGCAGAGAAGAACAGAAGGTGTCAGCACACAATAGCGACGCGATGATTTGCCAAGAGACATGTTGAATCGGTATCCCATCGGGTGCGTAACAGTGACCGATCAAGCGGTCATCGCTTGCGGCCGCGTGAGATCGACCGAGTATTCTCCATCATGATAGCCGCTGAGGAACATAAGTATATCCTCTTTCGATCGGGATATCCCGACCGTGCTGTCCAGGTGGAACAGGCGGCCCTCCATCCCTGCCCGCGTTGAAGCCAGCAAGCCTCATCTGACGCAAATCCAAAAATACGAAAATCCGATGGATTGTGTAGGGATTCTGTTACGCTCGCGACGACAATGCGTCGAGCAGCGCAGATGACGTCGGCGGCAGTATAATGTCGGTGACAATTCCCCAGGGCTTTGAGTGTTGCGCTTCCGTGGCTCGTGCGGCGTACTCCAGGGCGACTTGCGGTCGCGCCGCGAGCGCATTTACAACAGTGCTTCAGCGCGAACCATTCTCAACGACAATTCGATTGTTCGGGTATTGCGCACCGACGCCCGTCACGTTTCCAGTCGGTCTTCGTGACGCCCGATCGACGTGAGGATTCTGTCCTGTGACACAGTAAGTTGCTTCGGAATTCGGAAGCGCGATCACATCAGTGATTTCCTGAGTCCGGCCCCATCGCCTGCTCGAGATGCGTTTCGGAAACTCCCTTCTTCAAGGAAGGCGGTTGATGAACCCGGGCAATACGTTGTTCGTGCGAATGTCGTTGGCGTCCATTTCCTTGAATGAGAACAGCCTCGTGAAGGCCGTCAGCTCGGCACGTTGATTCAGGGGCGACTGAAACTGGCGGAGTGCGTTCCGGTGGAATTCGGTTCGGACGATGATCTGCTCCGCATGGCGGCGAGCCTGGAGCAGCATCGTGAGCACACCCTGGCTCGTACCGTTGTCGACGACGCGAAGGACAAAATGGTTCTCCAATCTTCTGTCGACGAGTCTGATTCCATCACGGGCCATGGCGTTTGCGGAAAGGTGGAATGAAGGAGGGTGCTGATCGGCGAACAGCCTCTGTTGAAAGGCGGCGGCGCGAACAACGTCGTTTACGTCACCGGCTCGAATGACGGCGTGCTTCGCAAGCTCAGTCCGAGCGGCGCCATCCTCAATGCCAGCTTCGCTACCGGCCTTCAGGGCGCGATCAGCCAGGCCATCGCGCCGCCCGGCATCTTCCACGGCAGCCTCTTCGTCGCCTGCGGCGATCGGGTCATGGAAGTGAACCTAACGACGGGGCAGGTCACGCCATTCCTGACAGACCTCCCGGTTCACGGCATCGCCTTCGATCCGGATGGGTTTATGTACCTGTCGCCGCCGAGCCTCAACCGGATCGACCGGATCGGCCCCGGACTGCCCGGCGACATGGATGGGAACGGCGTGGTGGATCTGAACGATATGGCTCGTTTCGAGTCCGCGCTCCTCCGACGGCCCAACGCCCCGCGGCCGATCGCAACGGCGGACATGAACGGCGATGGCTGCGTGGACGGGAATGATATTGCAGGCTTTGTAAACGAGTTGCTCGCACCCTGAGTTGCCTTGATCGTCTGGCGAGAACGGTCGCGTTCAGAAACTCGATCGAGCGTCAGATGCTCGACACTCATCACCTCGGGGCACAGCCCTAGCGGCGCCTCGACGTTTCACAGGCGGGTCATCGCTCGCCCGGCGAGCACTGGCATCCGCACGATCGCGGCACGTCGCCCGCATCGCGACCGGTCCGGGGACGATGATTGCCGCAATCGGGTGTCGGTGTCGCATCAGTTGATGCTGTCCCCGCGGCTGTCCCAATCCCGGTGACACGAATGGGTACCGTGAAGCGCTCTGCGGTTTCCAACATCGCGCCGCAAGTCGTTACGCGGAACATGCTTAGACCGCAATCGACGATGTCGGGGTTTCGTCAATGGAGGGCGTCTCAGAATCCCTCCCTCTCCGATTGTTCCGACAGCACATCCACAAACTCCTGAAACTCC
>CALLKH010000684.1 GCA_938008425.1 uncultured Planctomycetaceae bacterium
GTACGCCACATGGAGTTCCCTCAGGGCGGCAGGAGGGCCACAACCCGCTGGAAGAGTGAGGAGCGCCAGAATCAGGCTGATTCGATGGGTCACGTGCGAGACTCCTGGGTGATGGTCGATGACCGCATTCATGAGCATTTCACGCCCGGCGACATTATGGAGCCGCCGCCGGCGCAACGGAACCGGGATCAAAGATGATGAAACATCCGGCCCGATCCCCGATATTGCCGATGTTCCACGGCTGTTCGCGCCGGTTGTTCTCCACCGCGCCGACGAACTGGGCGAGCGCCGTATTCGGGCCGCTCGGACTCGCGACGGACTCGATCTCGAATTTCACCCGATCGCGATCCGCGGGAATCCGATAGTTGATCGTGTGAATTCCGTTCTGCTTATTCAGAAGCGTGACGTTCGTCGCGATACGCTTCCCTTCGATGTAGACATTGACGACATCCTTGTCCTCGGACTGATGGTCCCAGAGATTGATGACGACATCGCGCGATGCAAACGTCACATCCGCCAGCTGGGGCCCGGGGCGCTTCTTGTCCTCAAGACGGAAACTCAACTTTCTGAGCGGCGTCTTGAGCTTCGGCGACTGGCCGTAACGCGAGAAAAACAGGGTGGCGCTCACACTGTAGTTGCCCTCGTAGTCGTCTTTCTTGAACCGGTACTCGCTCCAGTAGGCCCGACCGCCGCCATCAACGAGGTTGGACACCGGGGGCAGGCTTCTGCGGGTCGGCCCTGTATCGGGACTGACCCATTCGATCACGCCGCTGAGCTGACAGTCCACCGGCACGTCGTCCACCCGAAACGCCAGTCGCGCGGTCGGCCGCTGATTGTCCTTGAATACCGTCACCTGCGCACCGGTCTGATTTCCCGGCGGCAACTGTGTCTGCTGAACGCTGTCGGCTGAGCTGAAGAGGACTCGCGGTTCGACGATCCGGAATCTTGAGTTGGTTTCCAGGGGCGCGCCGGGCCGGAGAACCGGAATGCCGTCCAGGTCTTTGACCTCGACGACGCGGTGACGAATGGTCCAGGTTCCCAGTTCAATCGGCGCCTTAAGACGAAGGGCCTTCGAGGTCTGATGAGGGCCCGACCCATGGACCGAGAGCTGTTCACTCCCAGCCACGCCCGGCGATTTCGACCAGCTGAGCGTCTTGCCGCTCGGCGTCGTCAGCGAGAATTCATGAGAGATCGTGATCAATTCGGAGCCGTACACTTCGGAAATTGAAATCGGCGACTGCACGTGAAGCTGGGCATCGTTCCAGAAGCGCGTTCCCGCAGCGCGGCGGTTCGGCAGTTGATCCGACACCACCATGGGTTCAAAGGTCACTTCGCCCAGACCCTCTTCCTTCACGGTAAACGGCACTTCGATCTTTTCAAGCGGGCTGCGGAAGCGACCGGTCGGCGAGATCGCCTGGACATGCAGGAACGCCACATGTGAACCGCGCCAGATGTCTTTGCCGACCCAGAGAAATTGAAACTCCGGCTGCGAGGTCATGTCGCGAATAATTCGCGTGGTATCCGCTTCCTGTCCGGTCATGACGACCGATTCCGACAGAAGCGTCCGCACCTTACCGCCTTCGATGTAGCCCGCTTCAATCTGCACCCGCATGCCGGGGTACAACTGCTCGGCCCGCGCAATCGGCAACAACTTCATGGATGTGGCGCGGGTGAAGAGTGTCTCCCCGGTGCTGATTTGGCCGTCACGTCGCCGGCGCTGCAGCACGAGCGACGACGAGAATTTGACGCCCGCGATCTGCGCCTGCTCCACGAGCGTTTCCATGATGCCCGGATCGATCGGCGGTTTGCCTCCGTCGTCCTTGCCCTTGTCCGGATCGCCGGGCTGGGTGGTCGTTCCCGGTTGAGTCGTTGGAGTCGTGCCGCCGCCGGAACCGCGGCCGCCCTGACCGCCGCCCGCCTGCTGCGCCAGGTCCGCGATCCGATCCGCGAGGTCCGGGTCGGGTTCAACCTTGATGAGCGGCCATAGCACCGAGCGATCGGAAAGCCGTTCCGGCTTGAAGAATTCCGCCTTGGGATCCGGACTCTTCACCCGGGCAACGAGTTGATACACCCCGACCCCGGCGCCGGCAGCATTCCACTCTCCGCTGCATACAAACTCGCCCGTTCCCGCCGACACAGGTTTGGCACCAGAAACAACCGCCTTGAAGGAGTCCGGGGCAAACTGATCGGCATCACCTTCCTTCTCTATTCCCACTTCCAGCGTCGACGGATCGGGACCGCCGGTTGAGCCGCGGACCGAGAGCCTGACCTTGCCGGGCTTGCCCTTCAGCACACGAATGCGCGGCCGTGGACTCGACCGCGGGCGCAGCAGATTCACCGCGCCGCTCGCCAGCTCCAGTTCAGCCGACGTCCATTGAACGCTCGGCGATGCGCCCGCGACGACCGCGACCGTTCCCCTGCCGATGTCAAAGTAACGTCTGAACTCTGATTTCGACTCGGCCACCACATACGGCACATAAGTCTCGAGCTGCGTCGGGATGCTGATGACAATCGTTTCACTGACGGCTTGCGAGGGATCCGGCGCGGACACCGTCTTCCAGTTCGCTCGGTCCGACAGTTCACGCCAGAGTCGTTCATCCTTTTCGATGGCGGCGGTCACGGGATCGACGGGAACGGCGCCGGCCTGCTGCCCACCGATTCCCGCGGGCGCCGTCGTCGTGGCGGCCGCCACGATGCCGAAGTCGCCGCCGAACAGGGTGAGATGGCCGAACGCCAGGTGCCGCTGTCGAGCGCCGTCGCCGATGAGATCTTCCACGGCCTGACGCGGAATGAGTCCGACGCCGATTCGATCGATGCCGGTCTGCTCGTCGATGGCCTGCGCGCTGATTTCAAGCTGATATCGGTGTCCCGCGGCCACGCTCGTATTGATGTCGTCAACCGACCATGTGCCCAGCTTCTGGCCGGGTTCATCCGCATGAACGATGGTCGCCTGGTCCGCGAGCGCGCCGCCCCCCTCGATCGTCAATTCGATCGACTTGGAACCGATCCGCTTCGGCGGCGTGCTCGAATCATAGACAGTGACGGAGATCGGAAGCTTTTCGCCGGTCTGGTGAGAGGCCAGATCGAGCTTGAGACCCTTCGTGCCGCTCAACTCCGACTCGGCCGCACCCTCGATCTTCCACTCGTATCGAAACGGCCGAATCGCCGCATAGCGCGGCACATGCACCTCGGCGTGCAGATTGAGCACCGCCTCCTGGTCCAGCCGCGGGAGAATCAGAATCGGCCGGCCGTGAATCGTGACGGCCTCGTCCGGAATCGGCTCCGCCTTGAAATCGATCCACTCCTCGCGCTTCGGAATCGGAGACGAACGCGTGTTCGGATAGAGCGATTGCGCGATCTGATGCGCAGCCGGGTCGGAACTCGACACCGCGCCGGCCAGCACCGAGTCGAAGAGCGCCTGGCACGCATTGCCCAGTCGCGCGGTCGTCTGCAAATCCTGTTGCTGAACCTCACCAATCTGGGCGAGACGCTCGTTGAGTCCGCGCGCGTAATCCGCGAATAGCAACTTGGAGAGCATCGCTCGAG
>CALLKH010000685.1 GCA_938008425.1 uncultured Planctomycetaceae bacterium
GTCACGACGACGGGCCGCCCCGCCGCCATGCCTTCGAGCACCTTGTTCGGGATCCCGCGGGAGATCAAAAGCGGCGCAACCATAACCCTGCAACGCGTGATCTGAAGCCGGGGCTCGCGCACTTCGCCGGTGACTGTCACGCCGGGCGCCCGGGCAAGCGCCCGCACCGCGGGCGTCGGGTTTCGGCCGATGATGTTGAACCGCGCATTCGGAATACGCTCTTTGACGGCAGGCCAGATGAATCGAACAAAACGGCGCACCGCATCGGCATTGGGCTTGTAGTCCATCGAGCCGATAAAGCCGATGACCGGGGCGCAGCGGGACGCCCTCAGCGGCGTGGGATTCGGCGGTCTGACGCCATTGGAGACCACGTGTACACGCGATGAAGTTCCGATCGGACCCAGGTGACGTTTCTCGCGTTCTGTAATCAGCGAAACGGCGTCAAAGCGCTCTGCGCAGTCCTGCTCAAGGCGGCGAAGCCGGCGCGCTTCCATCGAATAGATCCAGGACAGCAGTGCGGGAGCGTCGCCCGCATAATCCCGCCATTTTTCGCTATCTACATCGCAAAGGTCGATCACCCGTCGCCGCGCAGGGACTTCCAGTGCGTAGTGGGCCATCATGGATGAGAACGCGACGACGACGTCGAATCGCGTCACGTTGCACAATCGTCGAAGTCGACGACGCATCTCGTGCGACGAGAATGCGGCCTCTGTGAACGGCCGCCCCGCCAGGCACCCCATCGCGGCATTCACGAGGCCCATTGGTCGGGACCACGGCACTGCGATGACATCCTTGCACCAGCGCCTGAGCGAGGAGACGTGTCGGGCGTCGCCCGGCCGATCGATGAAGCATGCGCAGTACACGTCATGCGAAAATGCGAGGTGATCGATCTGATGAAACGTGCGAATCTTGTCGCCCTTGTTCGGAGGATAGGGCAGCCGGTTGGTGAGATACAGGATGGACTTTCGATCCCTCAAGTGAAGTGCTTCCATGATTATTTGTGACCGTCGCCTCCGCGAACGGACCTCTGTTCCCGTTCCAATGTCTTGCAACAAGCGTGGTTGACACGCCGATCCGGTTACCCCGGGATCGATTTCGCCAGCCATCCGCCGAGCGGCCGCGTGATCGCAAGCGGAAGGGTCCGCCATGCGCGGCGCGCGGCCGACCACCGCGGGGAAGTCGGCGAGAGATCCGGCGCCGCACGTCCATCGGCGACGGCGACCTGATACTGCAATTCTGTCGGCTCAAAACCGCACAATCTTTTGAATTCAAACGGACCGCGATTGTCGATTCGCGAGCGGCCGAAGTCGTAGACGCGGCAGCCGATCGCAACCGCATGCTTCATCGATTCCGAATAGAGATAATGGCTGAGGCCGTAGACTTCGACCCGTTCGTCGATGCCGACAAAGTATGGTATCACGCGGTCGCGCCATATGAATGAGAACAGCCCGGCAACCGCGACGCCGTTGTGGCGAACGATCTGAACGATATGCCGATCTGGAAGTGCGCCGGCAATTTCCCTGAAGAATCGCAGCGGATAGTTCGGTGAGGCAAGCCGGCGCATCGATCGCGCGTAAAGCTGCCAGAGAACCTCCATCCGGCCGGGATCGAACTCCACTGACAATCCCCCGCGTTCGACCGCCCTTCTCGCGGCAGCGCGGGCCTTGCGCGGGAGCATGGCATCGATCGCTTCGGGGGTTTCAGGCAGTGATCGAACGAAGGTGGCGTGCGTCACTCTCGCGGCCAGATCCGGAACTTCCGCGCGGATGGAACGAAACTCGAGCGAGCGGGCGCCGATCGACTGCTGAAGTGTTCGGGCGGCGGCGTATAACCTGTCGACCACCGCTGCATCGTCCGCCAGGATCCCGCCGTAGGTCGCATAGGGCACGCTGACCAGCAACTTCCCGGCGAAGAGGCTTCTCACTTCGTAGAGCGGAAGCACGCCGACAAGTTGATCGCCCCGACTCGCCGTGAAGCCGCGAAATCGATGGCCGAATGTGCGCTCCACGGCGCGTTTCCATTCAAGCCCATGAAAAAGTGTTGAAGCGGAGTGTCGATCAAGATACGCCGTCCACTGCGCGGCGTCTGCGGCTTCAAACGGGCGGACTTCAATAGGAACAGCGGTCGATACGGGGCCGGGCGGCGCATGAACCGCGCGGGCGAGATCAACATCAGCCGTGATCACTGCCATCGTATTCGTAGCGCGCTCCCTTGGTGCTGCAGTCGGCCGCGATGCAACCGAGAACCTGAAGGTTGTTCTGCTGAAGCCAGTGCATCGACTGGCGAACCACGTGCGAGGCGGTCTTGTTCATCCGAACGACCATGACCAGTCCCGAACAGAGGGCGCCGATTACGCCGACGTCGGAAAGGCATTGCACAGGAGGAGTATCGACCAGGATGTAGTGATACCTCTCGCGGACTTCCTCAAAGAGGCGCGACGCCGTCGTAGAGTTCAAGAGTTCGGTTGAGTTGATCTCGTGGCAGGTTCCGCCGGGCAGCATGTAAAGATTGCCGAGCGGGGTGCGCTGAACGGCCGAATCGAGGGTCGCCCTGCCCGCCAGCACATCGGAGAGTCCCGGCGAATTGGGCATCTTGTAGAGCTTCGAGATCGAGCCCTGCCGGAAGTCGCAGTCCATGACGAGCACATTCATGTGCCGCACTTCGGCCATCACGACGCCAAGATTGGCCGTCGTCACGCTCTTTCCCTCGCGCGGCACGCTGCTGGTGATGGCAATGCAGTTCATCTTGCTCGGGGTGTAGCGGCGAAGCAGCCAGGTTCTGGCGGCTCGATACTGTTCGGTGATCGCCGACGATCGCTGAACCGCCGCGACGACCGTGGGGTGAACGTCCCACGCGGCGGCTTGAACGACCTGGGCGGGCTTCCGCCTGATCGGGCCGATTCGGCCGCGGGACCGGGTCTCGGGAGACGGAGCGACCGCAGACTCGTCATGGTCAAGAACGCACGGCGCTTCATTGCCCGAATCGAGCAAATTGATCGTTTCATCCTTGTGAACTGACGCGTGGGAGCGACCATCCACGGCACGGCTTGCCGTTCCGCTGAGCGACCCGCCGGTGTCACCGTCGGCCGCGTTGCGGCTGGATGGCTGCGAGGCCAGGAGCGCGCGGGCCTCGCGTTCGTTTCTGGCTTTCTTCAGTGCTTCGGCGATGCGTCCCATGTTGCTCTCTTCTCGAACTGTTCCGATATCACTGCATTCATCGGCGAACCGGACGGCACTTGTTCGCGACCTGCGCGCCGAAGTCGGTTAATTTCTTCGCGTCGGCCGGTTATCGGCCGCAGGTTCATCCCCTGCCGGTGAGCCGGTCAAATGCCGAGATCGACGTCGCCTTGACGGCCGCAAAATCGTCCGGACGCTCGATGCTGAAATACGCCATGGTGCCCGCGAATGACACCGCCATGACCAGCATCACGGCCAGGGCGGGCATGAGCACCAGCCCGCGGAAGACCCTCCGACGGGCGACCGCCGCGGTAATGATCTCATCCACACTTTCGATCACGGGAATTCCCAGCGCCGTCGAGAGCTGCTTGACGGTGCGGTACGAGTGATCGCACAGTTCGACGATGACGACCGTCACGACACCCACGGCGATTCCGATGCCGAAACAGATGGCGAGCACGAGCGCGGCATCCGGCGAATCCGGCTTGAGAACGGGGGTCGGCTCCTTCACCGTCGAAAAGTGAACGCTTCGGCCCTTGTCCTCCAGGTTGAGTACATTGTCGATCGGCGTGATGTCCTTGCGCCATTCGGCCAGTCGTGCTTCGGCGTGCTTCATCTGCTCGACGACTTCGGTGTAGAGGGGTCTTCGCTCCGTGGCGAGGAGCCGCTTCTGGTCGAGGTCCGCGAGGCGTTCGAGGATCGACTGCCGCCGGCTCTCCAGGCTGCCGCGGGTGATTTCCATTTCCGCGAGCTGCTTTTGAATCGAGTCGACGGTCTGTAGATCGCCGGTCCGGTCGGTGGATGCGGCGGCGGGCACAACAATCTGCCGAGGCGTCTCATCGAGTTCGGCCTGGCGCGACACGAGAACCGATCGGGCGGCTCGCACCTCGGGATGCGCCTCGGTCATGCCCTTTCGCGTTCGGCAGAGCGCAATCTTCGCTTCCAGCTGCTTGATCTCGGACAGGAGTTCGGTGTATCGCGGATTGACGGTTTCGACCATTGCAGGCGATCCGTCTTCGCTTTCGGGCACACCCTTGAGCGTCGCGAGACGACTCTCAAGCTGCTCCTTCTTCATGATGAGTTCATCAATGCGCCGCTGAATATCAATCCGCTCGATGACGATCGCCGTTCGCTCGGGACCGAGCGGATCGGCCGACACGGGATCGATGCCCGGATACTTGAGTTCCATCTCGGCTCGGCTGGTCTGAAGTCGAGCAAGTTCCTCCTCGCATCGGGTGGCTTCAGACTGTAGGAACCGCCGCACATTCTGAAGAACGTCGACCGTCTGGGTCCTCGCATACTCCATGTAGCTTTCGCGGAGCAGGTTGAGCAGATCCGGAATCATGACGGGATTCGGCAGACGGAGCGAGATCTGGACGACGTCCCGGCTGTCGGAGCCCTCAAGCGACTTGACCGTGATGCCCGCGGCGATCTGTCGGGCCATCGCCGCGCGCTGCGCCTCGCCGGCCGGCGAGAGGGTGCCGTCTGGAAAGCGCTCGGCGCCGACGGGTAGATTGGCCGAGCCGAGAACGCGTTCGATGAACCTGGGATCGCTGATATCCGCGCTCATTCGGCGCCGGATGTCATCGTAGGGCTGAATCCAGTTCTTGCCTCTCAGGCTGGCGAAGACGGGGTCCGGCTCTCGGCGAATCACGGTGGACCCGCTGTAGAGCCGCGGCGCCCAGAGCGACGCGGCGCAGGCGATCGCCGAGACGATGCAGAACGGAAACACAAAGTACCATTTTCGTGCGACGAGCACCCGCCAGATTTCCTGAAGCGTGTGCCGAACATCGGTCACTGAGAAGTCGTCGATGTATTGGTGGTGCATCATGGGTCGATCGCAATCTTCAGCGGCCGTTACCAGCCGCGCCTTCTCAACCTCTCGAATCTCTACTCGCCAATCCGTGCCGGTCGGTTGTCAGCGCGATTATCTCCGCGCTAATTGTCGTCGTCATACAGCGTGTCGTAAGAGACCTTGGTCTGTCCCGGCAGGATGAAGGTCTGTGCGACGGGCTGCGCGGGGAACAGCACTTCCTGTATTCTCAGGCCGACCCATGCAAGCGGCGTCGGCGGGACGAACACGATGTCGCCATCCTCGAGAATCACGTTCAGCGACAGATCGCCTTGTTCCATCATCTTGTTCGCGTTGACGGTCAGCACATGGCGCTTCTTGCCGTCGTGGCTCGGGTGAATCACCTTGATCTGGTCCTTCCATGCAAGAAAGGTGGGCTGAGCCTCGGAGAGCACGCTGAGCACGGTGTCTCGGCCGGTGTATGGAAAGGGACCGCCGCGGGCGACCTGACCGAGCACGTAAATTCGCTTGCTTGCGGCCTTCACGATGCGCACGTTGACCGTCGGATCGATGTAGTATGTGCTGAGCAGTTTCTCAATCTTTCGGGCGATATCGACCGGTGTCAGACCGGCGACCTTCACCTGGCCGATGAGGCGAAGCGAAACTTTGCCGTCTGCGCCCACGACATGCGTCTCGCCGTCGATTTCGGGAGCGGTGGGCGAACTGACTTCGATGATGTCCGGCGGCAACACGACATGCTCGGTGCCGGTCGTCGAGGCCTCCCAGTCGTGGACGAACGCATTGATCTCGTGGTCGCTCGGACCGCAGCCGACGAGCGTCACAACCGAGAGCGCAAGACCCGCAAGAGAAACGACAAGCGCTCTCGCGGCGGAACCGTGAAATGAAGAGTCGCCGAGTTTTCTTTTGTCGAAGTGCATGGGGTCCTTCCCGTGCTTCGAGAATCCGTTCAAGGAACCGATCC
>CALLKH010000686.1 GCA_938008425.1 uncultured Planctomycetaceae bacterium
GGCTGGAATCCGCCCGCGGCGGAAGCGAAATGTGAATCACCGACCGTGGCGTTGGTAATGGCAGAATCGGGCGCGACCGCCGGTACTTGAACGGAAAGACCCGGTTGATGTGCCGCGTGAAACCGCCGCGGCGAATTCGGAGTGAATTGAAATGAGAGCAGTCGTTCGTGGCCGGCGCACCGCAACCGGGCGTGCAGGCTTAACGGTCCTGGTGTGGGCGATCGGCCTCGTGTGTTTCGGCCGGGCGACTTCGGCGCGCGCCGATGGACAGCCGCTGGTCACCGGCGTCGAGTCGATCGGCGTGACGGTCGGCGATCTCGATCGATCGGTGGCGTTCTTTCGAGACGTACTCATGTTTGAGCTGATCTCGCAGCGTGAGGAGAGCGGCGAGGCCCACGAGCGGCTCGACGGCGTCTTCGGCCTGCGAAAGCGCGTCGCAAGAATGCGGCTGGGGACCGAGTTCATAGAGCTGACGGAGTATTTCGCCCCGCGCGGCCGTGCGATGCCGCCGGATTCGCGCGGCAACGATCAGTGGTTTCAGCATATTGCCATCGTCGTGAGTGACATGGGTAAGGCATACGAACGACTGCGTGAGCACCGCGTTTCGCACGCCTCGACGGGGCCTCAGCGGCTGCCGGACTCGAATCCAAACGCGGGGGGCATTCGGGCGTTCTACTTTCGCGATCCGGACGATCATTTTCTCGAACTCATCCAGTTTCCCGCAGGCAGGGGCGATCCGCGGTGGCAGCAGGGGGGCGATGCCCTCTTTCTCGGCATCGATCACACCGCCATCGTCGTGCGCGACACCGAGGCTTCGCTGAAGTTCTATCGGGATGAACTCGGCATGCGCGTGGCGGGCGCAAGCGAGAACTTCGGCGACGAGCAGGAGCATCTCAACAACGTTTTCGGGGCGCGACTGCGAATCACCGCGCTGCGGGCGGCGAGCGGCCCCGGTGTGGAATTGCTTGAATACCTCGCCCCAAGCGATGGGCGACCATCTCCGGTGGATTCGCGGCCGTGCGACTTGTGGCATTGGTCGATTCAGATGCGTGCCGCCGACGCGAGAAGCGTGGAGTCGACGTGCATTAGATCGCGCCGCACGTTGATTTCAAGCCGAACGATCGACCTGTCGGAAGGTGAGTCCGATTTTTCGGCGTCGATTCAGATCCGAGACCCCGACGGTCACGCGCTTCAGTTCATCAGCGGCAATGCGGCGCGATCGGAGAAGACGAAAACCACGGGAGCCACGTCACCTGGTGCAAGGCCCGTCGCGGCCCGCCCCACACGCTAAGCCGGCGAAACCTTTTTTGCGCGAGATCGGACGCAGGTCGCCGATCTTCGCGCGGAGACTGATATGTCCATCGACAATTCCTACGACGTCATCATCATCGGCACCGGCGCGGGCGGCGGCACGCTGGCGTGGAAGCTCGCGCCGACCGGAAAGCGAATTCTACTGCTCGAGCGCGGCCAGTTTCTTCCCCGAGAGAAGGAGAACTGGGTCAGCCGAAACGTGCTCTTGGAGAATCGTTACAAGGCGCACGAAACCTGGTTCGATCGCGACGGCAAGCCGTTTCATCCCGGCACGCACTACTGGGTCGGTGGGAACACGAAGGTCTATGGCGCCGCGCTGTTCAGAATGCGGCGAGAGGACTTCGGCGAGATTCGCCACAACGGCGGGGTGTCGCCCGCATGGCCCATTCGTTACGAGGATCTCGCACTCTACTACTCGCAGGCCGAAAAGCTCTACGAGGTTCGCGGTGAGCGGGGCGTCGACCCCACCGAGCCGCCCGCAGACGGGCCGTATCCGTTCGCGCCGGTCAGTCATGAGCCGCGAATTCAGGAACTGGCCGACGATTTTGCGAAACTGGGCCTGAAGCCGTTTCACGTGCCGCTCGGCGTTCGACTCGATGAACGCGAGCGATTCAAGAGTGCGTGCATCCGGTGCAATTCCTGCGACGGCTTTCCCTGTCTTGTGCACGCGAAGTCGGATTCGGACGTGCTCTGCGTCCGGCCAGCGATTGAGCATCCGAATGTCGAGATTCTCACCGGCGCGATGGTTCAGCGCCTGGAAACGAGCTCCGGCGGCAGGGCGATCACCGGCGTCGTGGTCGAATGCGAAGGGCGGACGGAGACCTATCGCGCGGCCATCGTCGTCGTGTCGTGCGGCGCGATCAATTCGGCGGCGCTGTTGCTTCGATCGGCCAACGACGATCATCCGCGCGGCCTCGCCAATCGATCCGACATGGTCGGCCGGAACTACATGTGCCATAACAACTCGGCGCTCCTGGCGATCTCCAAGCGACCCAATCCGACGGTCTTTCAGAAAACGCTTGCGCTCAACGACTTTTATTTCAACGCCGACGACTTCGACTTTCCGCTCGGACACATCTCCATGCTCGGCAAGACCGATGCCGAGGCGCTGAGCCTCGGCGCGCCGCCGCTGACGCCGAAGGCCATCCTCGGCAAGATGGCGACGCACTCGCTGGATTTCTGGCTGACCTCGGAGGACTTGCCCGAAAGTGGAAACCGCGTGCGGCTGAATTCCGACGGCCGGATCGTGCTTGACTACCGTCCCAACAACGAGGAGTCCCATCGACGGCTCATCGCGCGGCTCAAGAGCATGCTCGGTCGAATCGGCTGCGAGGAGGAGCATCTGTTGCCGACACACCTCTACCTCGGCAAGAAGATTCCGCTGGCCGGCGTCGCCCATCAGTGCGGGACGTTGCGGTTCGGGACCGATCCCATGAACAGCGTGCTCGACGTGAACTGCCGTTCGCATGACATCGACAATCTTTACGTGGTGGATTCGAGCTTCTTCCCGTCGAGCGGCGCCATCAACCCGGCGCTGACGATCATGGCGAACGCCCTTCGCGTGGGCGATCATCTGATCAACAGGCTCGGCTAGTTTTCGGTGAAGCGGGCCTGAATCAGAACCCGCGCGGCGTGAATCGCTCGGGCCACAGATCATAGCCCTGATCGCGGCTGAAGCGGGTGTCGATGAATCGATATTCCGCGTGGCCGTCGAGGAATGACATGGTGTAGCGGGAGAACCGCTTGTGCCAGCCGAAGCGAAGTTCCTGCTGGCAACTCTGCCCCGCGCTGCCGTCGCCGGGGCGGGCGTCCTGCATCATGGCGTTCATCGGGCTTTCCATGTGAAGGACGAATTCAGAGGCGGCGCCGCCGACCTTGAGTCGAAGAAGTTCCCGGCCCGCGGCGCTCATGTCACCGAGATTGCTGTAAATCGCGGATTTGTTGAACCACGGATCGCTCGCCAGCCAGTTCCAGTTGATCGAGTAACTGTTGCCGTTCGAGGCCCACGAGGGAATGTTCTGCGACATCACCGGAGGGGCGCAGGCATTGTCCGGAAACGTCGTCAGCGTAAAGGTGTCCGACGGGCAGATGTACTCGGCCACCGGCCCCGCGCAGAATCCCGGAGCGACAAATCGGTTGTACGGCCTCTCATTGGTGTGGATCTTGCGGACGTCCACTTTCTGCCCCAGCACCGGGTGAACCATGTCCACCTGGAACCCGCCCCAGACGTTCTCCGAAATCTTCTCGATGTCCGCGCCGCCGTAGTTCAGACCCAGATGCCACGGCTGCGTCGGATAACCCTCGGCATCCATGTACATGAGCGAAGCGGCGCCGATGCCGCGAAGATTGGCGATGCACTTGATGGTGTTGCCGTTTTCACGTGCGGCGGAAAGCGAGGGCAGCAGGATGGCGAGAACCAGCGCAACAATTCCGATCACGACGAGCAACTCCAATAGTGAGAACGCTCGCTCATGCGGAGTGACGTTTACGCCTTGCTCATGTCGGCCGGCGCGCATCTGAAATGTTCCCCTGTTCCCGATTAATAGAGATGCGACTTAACCGGAGTATAACGAGTTCTCCGGTTCGCTTTCCAGACTTTTCTTGACCGAAACGATCTGAGAGACCATCCCAATTGTAGCGGGCGGTGTTCCGGATTCATCCTTACGAAGAATACACGGGCCGCATTCGCCCAGGCATATCGGCCCATGCTCATAAAGTCTTTCTTCTCCTTATGTAACGGCGATTTGCTGACCATTGCAAAACGGCGATTTCGGCCCTGAAGGCGGGCGATGGGAGTTTCACAGGCAGGATTGGGGTTTGTCCGTATTTCGGCCGAAACGTTCGTCGGCTTGACGGGTTCGGCGGCGCGGACGACCTTCACTGGGATGGGCGACCATGCTGAAGAGTTCGTTTCAGAGCCGATTCGCCCCGATCGCGGCGCGGCCGACGCCGGCGCCATGTCGCGCGGCCTTGCGGGGCTTCCAGCGGGGTTCACGTGGCGGGATCGCCACTACTCGGTGGGCGCTGTTCTGGAGGACTGGAAGCGTAGTGAAGCCGAAGGCGGTCGCGCCGATTCCGAGCGTTACTACCGGAAACATTACTATCGAATTCGCACCGAGTGCGGCGTGACCATGACGATCTACTTCGTTCGCAAGGTAAAGCCCGGCGAGCACGCGAAGCAGCGGTGGTGGCTTTACTCGATTCAACGTGCGACGACCGACGGCGCCGACGCCTGAAATGATCAAACTTTGAAAAATGTTCGGCGGGCCATCTCATGGCCGTGTCAGGACATCCGTCATTCCCCGCGCGATCACTGAAGATTTCACCCGGCCTGATGATCGGCCATGTCCTATTCTTTGTGCGTCGTGCTGTTTGATGTTTCGACCGGCCCGGCGCCGGCCGGCGCGACGAAACCGAGATGCCGTTTGGGCGGCACATCAAGAGGAGGGAGTCATGGGCCGAAGACCGGAGGAAGTGAACGGCGATTCGATGGGCCGGGATGAGAAGTTGCGGCGGGAGTTTGAACGGGCGACGCTGCGAAAGTTCCTTCGCAGGCTGAAGGCGTCCGAGATCGAACTGGCGGACGAATTGAAAATGCTTGAGGCCTATTGCGAACTGCGCAAGCAGGATGTCGCCGGGCGGAAGGTGGCCGTCGATGCCGCCCGCGAGCCAGGTCGGTCGCCGTCAAAGCGATCTCGCCCGGCCTCGGAGGACGCGCGGCCGGCCGCGACTGAAGGGGACGATCCGGATGGCGACATGGACGCCGAATTGACGCGCGCGGTGCGGCGCATCTACGGCGTTGATCTGGATGCCTGACGGAACAACGCCGGTTCCGCCGCGGGTTGACACGCCCGCGCGCCGCGCTAGTCTAGGCGTCGCGCGCGGGCCTGTGCGGGCACACGGCCGCATCCGGGAGGATTCATGCTCAACAATTCGTCGCTTGCAATGGTGGAGTTCACCATGCCGATGGTGGCGGCGCTCCTCACATGGATTCTTTGCGTCTGCGTCCACGAGTTCTCGCACGCGATCGTCGCCTACTGGGGCGGCGATGATTCGGTGAAGGCCAAGGGCTATCTGTCGCTGAACCCCACGCGATTTATCGACCCGGTCTTCAGCCTGCTCGTCCCCGCCATCGTGCTGATGATCGGCGGCCTGCCGTTGCCCGGCGGCGCTGTGATGATTGACGAAAGCCGGCTCAAGAACCGCAAATGGGGCCTCTACGTTTCGGCGGCCGGGCCTATCAGTAATTTCATCCTCTTCCTGCTATTCGCATTTCCGCTGCACCCCAAGTTCGGGATCGTCGACCTGACGCTCCGGGTACAGCCGCTCTGGGTCTATTTTCTGGGGGCGATGGCGACGCTGAATTTCATCGCCACGCTGTTCAATCTCATCCCCTGTCCGCCGCTGGACGGCTATCGATTGATTGAGCACAAGCTTCCCGCCAACATTCAGGCGGTCATGCGCCAACCGCAGGCTTCGCTCGCGATGTTCGCGGCGCTGTTCCTGCTGTTCACCGCCACACCGAAGGCGTTTTATCCATTCATCTGGATGTTGGAGCAGGTGACGGATCGGCTCGGCCTGCCGGCCTGGCTGCTCTTGGATGGGTTTAGTTTCGTTCTCTTCAATCGATAACGACGTCGCGCCCCTTGAAACGTCGGCTTTCCCGTTCGACGGTTGGCCATCGAAGCGCGCGGCCTTAGATTACCCCGGATTCCGGCCGCGCCGACCGTCGTATAGGTGCGCAGCCGACCACAAACCAGCAAGGTGGTGAGATTCAATGAAACGGGTACTCAGCGGCGTTCAGCCCTCGGGCAGGCTTCATCTCGGCAACTACTTCGGCGCGATGAAGCAGCACATCGAGGGGCAGTATCAATACGAGAGCTTCATCTTCATCGCCAACTTCCACGCCCTGACGACGATCCAGGATCCCGACATCCTGCGCGACTACACGCGCGATGTGGCGCTGGATTATCTCGCCCTCGGGCTCGACCCGGCCAAGGCGACGCTCTTCCGGCAGAGCGACGTGCCGGAAGTCTGCGAGCTTTCCTGGATTCTCTCCACCGTCACCGGCAAGGGTCTGCTCGAGCGGGCGGTGAGCTACAAGGACAAGGTCGCCAAGGGCCTCCCTGCCAGCATGGGGCTCTTCTGTTACCCGGTGCTCCAGGCGGCGGACATTCTGATCTACCGCAGCGATTACGTGCCGGTCGGCAAGGACCAGGTGCAGCACATCGAGATGACGGCCGACATGGCGGGGTCTTTTCACAGCGCGTACGACTGCGAGGTGTTCGTGCTGCCGCAGGCCAAGCTGAATGAGGCAGCGATCGTGCCGGGCGTCGATGGCGAGAAGATGAGCAAGAGCTACGGCAACACGATCGATCTCTTCGAAGACGCCAAGTCGGCCCGGAAGAAGATCATGGGCATCAAGACCGATTCGACGCCGGTGGATGAGCCGAAGGACCCGACGAAGTGCAACATCTTCGCGCTGCTCAAGCTGTTCTGCGCGCCGCAGGAGACGGCCGAGTGGGAGGCGAAGTACAAGAAGGGCGGCATGGGCTACGGCGAGGCGAAGAAGCGCCTCGCGGAACTGTTCGAGGAGCGATTCGGCCCCGCGCGTGAGAAGCGGGCGGAGCTGACGAAGAATCCGTCGATGGCGGAGGACGTGCTGCGCGAAGGGGGGAAGAAGGCCCGCGCGGTCGCTCAGGGTGTCATGGCGGAGGTTCGACGATCGTGCGGCATCGTGACGGCCGGGTGATCGTCATGGCAAGGATTTCCGGGCGCTGTCAGTTCGGGCGAGGTTCCCGCGCCCATACGAGTCCGCCGGGCAGGTCATCCATCGCGAACTCCAGATGAAGGACCCGACGCCGTTGGGGGCTCGTCGCCCGTTTCGATGCGTGTAGAAGCAGCGGCCGCATGATCATCAGGCCGCCGGCGGGAACTTCGCAGACATGGACGTCGGCGGTTCGCGTCTTCTCCGCTATTTTCGACTCATTCAGGATTCCAAGCCGATGAGAGCCCGGTACGACGTGCAGAGCGCCGTTGGCGGCGTCGCAGTCGTCGAGATGGATTCGAACCGTGAGCATCCGTTCAAGCACCGACGCCGGCGGTCTGACATGCGGGCGCCCATCCTTCATAGACCAGGGGCCGAAGCCGGGCACGTCGTGTCGTGCTTCGACGCAAATGGTGGTGTCCTGATGCCAGGCGACATCCCAATTCGCGTCGGGAGACTTGTCGAAGAGGATCGAGCGGGTGATGAAGAATTGACACGGATCTCGCGCGGCGTTGCCTTGACCGAAGTACGGCTCGACGAGCTCGCGGATCCACTTCGATTCTGAAAAAGCCCCCAGCGCAGCCGAGCGGTTCAGGGGCGATCGAAGTCCGGCGGCCGGTGCACCTTTGAGTAATTCGTTCGCCGCAAGACGCAATTGATCCAAGACTTCGCCGAATTGAATCGGTTCAATGATGGCGAAACCGCACTCATCGAATTCTTTGGGCGAGATTGGCGGCGTGGCCTGCATCGGGCTGAGAACTCTATTCCCTGGCGTTGGGCTCTGTCTACCGTGCGATTGCGGTGGGCCGCTCCGATCGTCCAGTTCTTCGGCTGATTTGCACTTCGAATGACCGAGCCCTTCCAACTCGGATTCCCACGCCCCCCATGTGGCGATCCCGCCGCATCGCATTAGAATTGAGGCCATGAGCGATTACCGCGTCCAGACCGACGTCTATTCCGGCCCGATGGAACTCCTGCTGTATCTCATCAAGCGGGACGAGGTCGATCTGTGCGACATCCCCGTCTCCCGCATCTGCAAGCAGTACCTCGATTACGTCGAGATGCTCAAGTTCATCGATCCGAACGTGGCGGGCGAGTTCCTGGTCATGGCGTCGGTGCTCATGGAACTCAAGAGCCGCATGCTGCTCCCGCGGCCGCCGGCCATGGAGGGCGAGGACGAGGACCTGACCGATCCGCGCCTTGAGCTGGTCCGGCAGCTCCTGGAATACAAGAAGTACAAGGACGCGTCGTTTGAGCTTCAGCGCGCGGCCGAGACGCATTCGATGCGGTGGCCGCACGTGCCGGCGAAGTTCCGTGCGAATGAGCCGTCGGAGGTGGACCTGGACGACGTTCAGATCTGGGACCTGGTGGCGGCGTTCAACAAGGTGATGGCGTCGATCGGCGCCGGGGCGGCCACGCACGACGTGGTGTTCGACGACACGCCGATTTCGCTTCACGCGGCGGACATTCTCGACCGGCTGGAGCGCGAAGGCGGCGA
Source organism: uncultured Planctomycetaceae bacterium (assembly GCA_938008425.1). Classification (GTDB taxonomy): domain Bacteria; phylum Planctomycetota; class Phycisphaerae; order UBA1845; family UTPLA1; genus JADJRI01. The sequence goes on from CALLKH010000686.1 coordinate 8,577, forward strand.
AGTCCGCTTTGAGAACATCTTTCTCGGCCGGCGCAAGCCGGAGATGATCGGCCTGTTCCTCGCGCTGCTCGAATTGATGCGGCAGGCCCGCGTGCGGGTCGTGCAGGAGCAGGTGTTCGCGGAGATTCAGGTCAAGCTGATTTCGTCCGAGCCGATTTCGATCGGCGCCGAGTGGGGCGAGGCGTTTGAAGCGGCCGTACTGGGGCCGGACGCCGTGGCGCCGACCGCGGCAGGGGGCGACGAATCGACGGAACCCGTCGCGATGGATGCCGTAGAGGTGACATCTGATGCAGATGCCGACGGCGGGGAGTCGGCCGAAATCACCGATCGCTCGACCGGACGAAGCATCGACGCGGCTTCGATCGGTTTCCCGGGACTGGAATTCGATGATGACCTCGATCCGGCCGCGCTGGCGGAACTGGACGCCATCAAGACGGATGTCGATGTCGATTCGATTCTGAGCGAGGCCCGGGTGGACGCGGATGACGCGGCGTCGGACGAGCAGGCCAATCCAGACTAGGAGCCGGGCATGATCACACCTTCCCAGAAACTGAAAGAGCTTGGAATCACGCTTCCCGAGCCGACGCCGCCGGTGGCGTCGTACATTCCCGGCGTTCGCACCGGCAACCTCGTGCTGGTGAGCGGGCAGATTCCGATCAAGGACGGTGTCGTGACCTGTGCGGGCAAAGTCCCGACCGATGTCTCGCTCGAGGTCGCCCAGGCGGCCGCGCGGCAGTGTGCCCTCGCCGGGCTGGCGATTGCAGCGGCCACTGCGGGCGGGGTCGACAATATTCGCCGGGTGATCCGGCTCGGCGTTTTCGTGAACAGCGCCGACGGGTTCACCGCCCAGCCGAAGGTGGCGAACGGCGCCAGCGACCTGATGATCGAAATCTTCGGCGATTCCGGCCGGCATGTTCGCGCGGCCGTCGGCGCGAACGAGCTGCCGCTCAACGCGGCGGTTGAAGTCGAGATGATGGTGGAAGTTGATTAGCTCGCGCCGGCGAGGGGGCATGATTTGACGCTTGAACCCATGTTAAACGGCCCGCTTCGGCCGCTTTGGTGGAACCCGGACGTTGCCCCCCACGGCGCGCTCGAACTGATCGATCAGACCCTGCTGCCCGGTGAAAAGCGAACCGTCATTTGCAAGCGGGCCGGCCAGGTCTGGCATGCCATCAAGGTCCTGCAGGTGCGCGGGGCGCCGGCCATCGGCGTCGCGGCGGCATACGGCGTTGTCGTCGGCCTTGATGAGGCGGGACCAACCGACGCGGACTGGCCGGCACATCTGACCAAGACAGCAAACTACCTTGCTACCAGCCGACCGACGGCCGTGAACCTGTTCTGGGCGCTGGAACGCATGCGTCGCTTCGCAGAAGGACTTCAGGGTCAGTCATGGCAGGCAGCGCGCGAATCGCTGCTCGCCGAGGCCCACCGGATTCGCGACGAAGACGCGGCGATGTGCCGAGCGATTGGCGCTCATGGTGAGGGTCTGATTCCCGATCAGGGCGGCATACTCACGCACTGCAACGCCGGGGCGCTGGCGACGAGCGAGTATGGAACGGCACTGGCGGTCATGTACGCCGCTCACGAAAAAGGGCGAAGATTTCGAGCCTACGTCGACGAGACGCGGCCGCTTCTGCAAGGTTCACGGCTGACGGCCTGGGAGCTTCAACGCGCGGGCATCGATGCGACGCTGATCTGTGACAACACCGCGGCGGTCGTGATGCGGGAGAAGAAGGTGGACGTGGTTGTCGTGGGCGCGGATCGCATCGCTGCCAACGGCGACGTCGCCAACAAGATCGGGACGTACGGCGTCGCGGTGCTGGCCAGGGCGCACGGCGTGCCGTTCTACGTGGCCGCTCCGAGTTCGACGTTTGACCTCTCGCTGGCATCGGGTGCCGAGATCCCGATCGAGATTCGGGAGGCGGACGAAGTTCGCATTGTTCAGGGTCGCTCCATCGCACCGGCCGATATTCCCTGCTACACACCTGCATTCGATGTGACGCCGGCCGAGTTGATTTCGGGAATCATTACAGAGCGGGGGGTGATTCAGCCGGTGAATTCAGAGGGAGTCCAACGCCTGGTGGGCGGCGTTTCACAGCGTCCGGTTGGCGAATTCCGGTAGGCATCCCGATGGGGGGACGTCCGGTTTTTGTCCGTTTCGCGTGACAGCGCCGGGGCCTTTTCGGACCTCTTCGGAACTCGACAATTCGGGGGGGACTTGGGGCTTGAAAGACGCTCGGTCGGTCGGTAACATAGCATTGAGGTGAGCGTACAAACGCAATCACGCCTCGCGTTAGTCCCCGCCTGCGACCTTCCTGCCTTTTTGGGGATGCCTGGAGGAATTTGAAGATGAAACGACGTCGGCTTCGTGCTCTCGTACTGGCGGGCTATCTGGCCACCGGGGCGATGATGACCCAGTTCCTAACGATTTGTAATTCGGCTGCCGCGACCGGTCTCTCGACCAGCGGCCTGCTGATAGATGACAGCGGTTATTTCCTCGGTCTGGTTTATGTCTGCGGAACCGAGAATATCCAGCTCGTCGATCCGG
>CALLKH010000687.1 GCA_938008425.1 uncultured Planctomycetaceae bacterium
GAGGCCGGACGGACCTTCACCGGGATCGGACTCGCGAATACCCGCCACGGGCCGCCAGAAATTGTAGAAATACTTGGATTCCCAGACGGCCACGCCGGTGTCGGCCAAAGCGACATTCAAGAGCGCGAAGAGTCGGGCGAGTTCAACGACGTTGAGCCGGCGGTCGGTCGAAATCTGCCGAGCAATCTGATTGTACATTCTGGGCGGTGCACAGAGGCTCGGCGTTCCGTCGTAGGCCCAGAATGTTCCGATCGTCGTCTGCTCATCGGTGCGGATCGTGGATGTCGTTTTGCCGTCGCCGCCGTACTGCTGTGCCTCAAGGTAGGCGTCGGCGTATTCCTTGCTGTCGAGTGCGGGCGGCGGGGGAACGCGGAATTGATCGGCGCGATTGATGACGAACGGCTTGCACTGCGACCACTGGGATCCCAATGTGCCCTGGTCCGGGTTGATCGGATCGACGCGCCAGAATCCGGGGTTCTGGTCGAACACATAGGATTCCGGAAGTTCGGAGCCATCATTGGTTCGCATGTCGAGAATGGCCTGTGCCGCGGTCATTCCCAACGTGATTCCGTCGTCCTTCGATTGGCCCTCCTCGATCTTCGACAGGTCGTATTCCAGTTCGCCGTCGAGCCGGGCAGCGTGGGATGGATATAGGGCGATCAGCGTATCGTGGGCGGCCTGCGCGATGGCCGCTTTCATCGAGGTTCCCGCGGGCGCCGGGTCGATTCCGGTGTAGCTCTCAAAGTCCTGGACGATCGCGTTTACGGAATCGAAGATCGCGATGTGCACGATGGCCATCGCGCGGGAAGCCCGGCCCGGGCCGAGCTGATGACCGAATGTCCGGTCTTCGCCCGCCTCGACCGGCGTGTGATCGAGTCCGCTGGTATCGACCGCGATTTTGTTCCACCGCAGCACCCAGCTGTTGGAATGAGGGTCCAGAATTGCGGGAAGGTAGAGTTCCGGGATACATGCCGGCATGCCCGCGAAGCCCACAGCCGACAGCGTTAGAACAAGGCCGATTGACCGACCCGTGCGACGAGATTTCATCTGCTCATTCCTCCTGGCTTTGGAAACGAACCGTCTCGGCGCGTCGTCGTCCGATGATGCCGATCGTTCGTCCCGTCGATCTGGCTCTGCCTGAGTTTCGTTTGGATGGCCGGCAATCTAATGGGTCGGATTGGCGGCAAGTCCATTCCCCCATGCCGATTAGGGCGTGGATGGCATGGACGGACCCGCAGGGGATCCTTCCGGCTTGATTTCGGTCATTCTATGACTCGACTCGTGTGTCCGGCAATTTGTTGTTGTTATCCGGGTCTCCCGTGCTCCGCTATTCTGCCTCCGCCGCAGGGGGGCATGGAACCTCCGCAACCCGGTAAGGGTGGTGTTGACGAAATCAAGACGGGCGGGTAAAGAAATGGGGCTACACGGCCGATGGCCGTATGGGTTTCGCGGGTGTAGCTCAGTGGTAGAGCGTCACGTTGCCAACGTGAATGTCGTGGGTTCGAATCCCATCACCCGCTTCTCAGTGTCCTGATCCCGGACGACGGCCGATGGGTCGCCGTCCACAAGGCGCGGGACAAGGGAAACGATAGGCATCTGCTGGATTCCGCTCGAATCAGGCTCGGGCGTGGGGCGGGTGTCGTGAATTGCACTGATTGACGGTAAGTCGGTCGGCGCTCATCAAGAGGCCTGACCGGCTTTTTTTATGCGCCGGGACGCGTTTATCGGACGGGAAATCTGATCTGTCGAATGGAGACAAGTGCCATGGGACGAAACGAGAAGGTGGACGAGACGGTTGTGGGCGCAGAGAACACGGAGCACGAAGGGCACGACGATTCGCCGGACTTCAAGGAAATGCTCAAGGGCGTCATCAAGGTGAAGACCGCCGACGCCGGCGTGCTTCGCAAGACGCTGACCATCAGCGTTCCGCGTGAAAGTCTCCAGACGGAATTCGACAAGGAATACAAAGAGCTCATCACGGACTCGGTCATTCCGGGATTCCGAAAAGGCCGCGCACCGCGCCGCCTGATCGAGAAGCGTTTTGCGCGGGATGTCAGTTCCCAGGTGCAGACGCGCGTGGTGTCAAACGCCTACCTCGCGGCGGTCGAGAAGGAGGATCTTAAGGTTCTCGGCGACCCCCTCCTGTGGGCGAACATCAAGAAAAAGGACGAGAAGGACGGCAAGGAACAGCTGCTTGAAATGCATCACGCCCTGCCCTTCATCGCGATTCCGGACAACGGCGATTTCGAGTTCCGCTGCGAAGTCGAATTGAAGCCGCAGTTTGAACTCCCCAGCCTCGAGGGAATCCCCGTTGAGAAGCCGAAGCTGTCGATATCCGACGCCGACGTGCAGGCGCAGATCGATCGAATTCGCGCTCGACGCGGCAACTGGGCCCCGACGGCCGACGGCGCTACGGTCGAACCGGACGATCTCCTGATCTGCGACATGAAGATGACGGTGGACGGCCAGGAAGTGAAGAAGGCCGACAACGCCCGCTACGCCGCTCGCGCCCAGATGATCGAAGGCGCGGTGATCTCCGATTTCGGCGAGAAACTCGCGGGGGCGAAGGTCGGCGAGACGCGCACGGTGGAAGGCGAGCTGCCGGATGACTATGGTTCAGCGGACTACCGCGGCAAGAAGGCGACGTTCGAACTGACGGTGCAGGAAATCAAGCGACTCCAGTTGCCGCCGCTCGACGCGAGCTTCCTGGAGTCGATGGGATTCGACAGTGAGGACGAATTCAAGACCTACGTCAAGTCCCAGATGGAGTCGCAGCTTGACGAGGAGTTGAAGCGCGGCATGCGCGAACAGGTTCGACAGTACCTGCTCGACAACATCAAGATCGATCTGCCCGAAGGGCTCTCGTCGCGCCAGACCGAGCGCACGGCCGCGCGGCGCGCCGTGGAGTTGCAGCGCCAGGGCGTTCCTCTGGCCGAGATTGAGAAGCACGCGGATGAGCTTCGAACCAGCGCGCAGGAAGAGGCGGCCCGTGAACTGCGGCTGTTCTTCATCCTGGAGGAGATTGCCGAGAAGCTGGAGGTCGAGGTTTCCGAGGAAGAGATCAACGGCCAGATTGCGTCGATTGCGCGATCCTATAATAGACGGTTCGACCGGGTTCGCGATGAACTGGCCCGGAACAACGGCATCACGATGCTCTATCTCGAGATCCGGGATGACAAGTGCATCGACAAGCTGATCGAGTCGGCGAAGGTGACCGAAACCGAAGTCGACACGTCGAAGAAGCCTGCCGCAAAGGCTGATAAGGCACCGGCGAAGAAGGCTGCTGAATCGAAGGCCGAGGCGAAGAAGCCGGCCAAGGCGGAGTCGAAGAAGACGAAGGAGGAGCCGGCTGCTGAAAAAGCGCCGAAGGCCGCGAAGAAGTCGGCAGAAAGTGCCGAGGCGGGCGGAAAGTCTTCGAAGACGACAAAAAAGACGCCCAAGAAGAAGTCGTAATGATCAATCTGGCGTGTCCGGGCGTCGATGTAGATGGCATCGCCGTCGGCGCACACGACGACCGGGACCCGCCTTGCGAGGTGGGTTTCGGGGTGAGAAACAGGCGTCAGTGCGCGGATGGCGCGAACCAGTAAAGGGAATCGTTCATGGATGATCGCATCTTTGCCTACGGCGGAATCATGCCGCCGGTTCCGGTTGAATCGAGTTACGCCCAGGCGGGTCCTCCGCAGCGATATCGCGAGATGTCGATCGAGGACATGCTTCTTGAAAACCGTATCATCTTTCTCGCCGGCCCGATCAACGAGCGCACGGCGAGTCTGGTGATCATGCGGCTTCTTTATCTCCAGAGCGTCAAGAAGGAGCAGGACATTCATCTCTACATCAACTGCCCCGGCGGGCTTGTTGATCAGACGCTGGCGATCTACGACACAATGAAGTTCATCAGCTGCGACATTCGCACCTACTCCATCGGCCAGGCGGCCAGCGGCGGGGCGGTGATCCTGACCGCCGGCGCAAAGGGCAAGCGCTACGCGCTGCCCAACAGCAAGATCATGCTGCATCAGCCGTGGGGCGGAATCACCGGCCAGGCCGAGGACATTCGCATCCAGGCCGAGGAGATTCTTCGCGACAAGCGCAAGCTCAACGAGATCATCGCCCACCACACCGGTCAGCCGGTCGAGCGGATTGAGGAGGAGACCGAGCGCGATCGGTTCCTGGATCCGAAGCAGGCGGTCGAGTGGGGCCTTGTGGATGAAATCCTCGACAACCCGAGCAAGGCTGAAAAGAAGAAGTAGGTTGGATCGACGTTTCGATGCGTTCGTAAAGACGCGGATCAATCCAGGTCGCCATCGGCCAAGAGGCGCCGTGTACGACCTGCTGGCGAAGGAGTGCCGTCCGGCATGAATCAGCTCATTCCATTCGTAATTGAAAAGACGGGTCGCGGCGAGCGCGCCTACGACATCTATTCGCGGCTCCTGAAGGATCGCGTGGTGTTTCTCGGCGGCGGCGTCGACGACGACAGCGCCAACGTCATCGTCGCCCAGATGCTCTACCTCTCCAACGAGGACCCCAACGCGGATATTCACTTCTACATCAACTCGCCGGGCGGCAGCGTTTCGGCCGGCCTGGCGATCTACGACACGATGCAGTTTGTTCGATGCGACGTGGCGACGTACTGCGTCGGCATGGCGGCGAGCATGGGGGCGATGCTTCTGTGCGGCGGGCAGAAGGGCAAGCG
>CALLKH010000688.1 GCA_938008425.1 uncultured Planctomycetaceae bacterium
CGGACGAAAGCGCGGTACGGCGGGCGCGTCTTCATTGACGCCGGCAAGGTCACGCATGAAAGTTTGAGCAAAGATTCCCCGATCACGATTCCGACGGTGATGCTGGAAGGCGACTATGAAGTGATCATCGGAAAGATCACGAGCAGCCTGGGGCTTCTTGATCTGCCGACGCTCCGCATGGTCGCGGCGATGGTTCAAATCTTCGCGGTTCACAGCGGCAACGCAACGGATGAAGTGTATGAACTGACCGCGCTGAAGGATGCGAAAGACTAACCGCCGGCACCGTTCCCCACGCCCCGCGCCGCCTGGGGAGGGGCGGCGCGGGGCTGTTTTCATCGGCGGTAATTACCGCCGATTGATTCCCGAACCCTCGATTACTGCCCAAAAACGCGATTACCTGAGAAGGATTGATAATGCCGGTCGAATGGCATAAGCTACGGAAAACAACTGCCTTAGAGCGATTTGTGGGGCTGAGATTTTTTGGTTCGCAATGCGAAGGTCGTGGGTTCGAACCCCATCGTCTCCAGTGGTTTCAGACCAACTCAGGCATCGATGTCGGCGGAGCGGCCGGGTCGGTGCTTTTTTCATGCGCTGCGGCGGCGGTGGGACGGGCATGATACGATTCAGGCATGCCAGAGCTTCCGGAAGTTGAAACCCTCGTTCGTGAGATTCGCGGGCGGGTGAGCGGCCATCGGATCGACGCTGCCATCGTGGCGCGGCCGGACTTCATTAAGTCCGGAACCGAGGACTTGCCGGCGCGACTGAAGCGGCGGACCGTCACTGGCGTTCGCCGCGAAGGGAAGCGAATTCTCCTCGATGTGGACGACGGCGCGGTCCTGATGATTCACCTCGGCATGAGCGGTCGTGTGACGTTTGAGCCGGCTGAGGCTGAACCACTTGTTCATACCCATGTTCGAATACGACTGGAGGGCGCGGCGGACGAGATGCGCCTGCGTGATCCGCGGCGATTCGGCGGCGTCTGGTACTGCGAGCCGATGGACAAAGGGAAGGTTGCGCGGAAATCGCAGAAGGTGTCGAAGCACGGGCACGCAGCGGGGGCTTCATCGTCGCTCTCGCCGCTCGGGCCGGATGCGCTGACGCTCAAGCTGCGAGATTTTCGACGAATGTGCGAGCGACGCCGGCAGATCAAGGCACTGTTGCTCGATCAGCGCATCGTCAGCGGAATGGGAAACATTTACTGCGACGAGGCGCTCTTCACCGCAAGGATCCACCCGGCTGCGACGGCGGCCTCGCTCGATTCCGATCGCGTGCGGCGGCTGTGCGACGCCGTTCGTGCAACGCTCAACAAGGCGATCGCCCATGGCGGGTCCACGTTGCGCGACTATGTGCGGTCCGACGGCCGCGAAGGGGAATTCCAGAAAATTCACCGTGTGTACGGCCGCGAAGACGAACCGTGTGTGCGGTGCGGTGTGATGATTGTGCGAGCGTTGATCGCCGGCCGGTCGACTCACTTCTGTCCGCGGTGCCAGCCCGTGAACTGAAGGGAATTCAGCAAGTGAATGACAAGGCGTGGTCGCCGCACTACGCCCGATGCGCCGTTGCGAGCAATCGTGAACGTTCGCGCCTCGCCGCCCGGCGCTTCCGATAGGCGATGACGCCGTAGTACGCGGCGACGTAGCCGACCACTCCGCAGACAAGTCCCACGATGAAGCAGCCGAAAATCAGCTCGGTCCCCAGCGACTTGAGCGAGGGTCCGATCCGATCCCAAAAATCCGCGCTGAACAGATTCGTCAGGCTGAATTCCTCGAAGAACTGGTTGATTCGGGCGCGCTCCTCGGATTCGGCGAGCGACTTGTCGATTCCCGTCGCGCGATTGAGAAACCATCTGCCGATGCGCCAGTTGAAAACGTAGATCGGCAGGGCGGTGATGGGATTGGTGAGCATCACCGGAAGGATGCCCGACACCTTGTTTGCCTTGAGCAGCGTCGCAGCGATCAGGTAAAGGATGATCTGCGCGCCCATGGTGGGCGACCATCCGACGAGGAATCCAAGGAAGACGCCGAACGCGATGCGATGCGGCGAATCGTTGATGTGAAGAATCTTCTCAAAGACCGGCCGGCGGATCCGGATCCAGAGGCGCAAGAGCTTGCTCCGGCCGCGTCGCCGCGTCACGACCTGGGTTCGCTCCGAATTTGTCGCGACATTCGCCGCCTGATGCTCCACGCCATGGATCCTTATTCTGAGCCTCTCACGACCGGTAACCCTCCAATCTTATCAGGACTTTAGCGGACCGCGACTCGTCAGGTCGGAATCGATCGCGCGGTTGACCTCTTTCGCTCCGGCTGGACCACGTGGTGATCGGTATTTCCCGCAGCAGGAACATACGATTCTGATGCGGCATCGGTGCGTCATGGCGGATTCGGGTGCGCCTCATGGGAAGAGTACGGGCGTTCATGGCAGCGGCATTTCAAATATCCCGATTGACATCGGTTCAACGCCGCCCTAACAATATGCGTTAGAAACCCGTGCATGGATGTACCGGGTTTTCGTTTTTTGGATAACCCACCGAGTGCCCGCCTAAGATAGAGAAATCGGATCGGCAAGGACTCGCCGGCGTCAGTCACCTCTGACGCTCGATCGCATTCCGACCTGCCAAGATTCCGGGGGACTCAGCCTGGCGATGGGATTCACGCTGAATCGCGAACATGCCCCCACGCCCTGGAGCGACTTGACCATGATGCACTCTTCGCCGATGCCGTTGACGGTTGCGCTGGACATGACCAAGCGTCTGCACCACGAACTCTCCAAGAGCATGACCCCGGAGCAGCGCCGCGACATGACGCGCGTTGAAAGGCTGATCGAGGAAGCCCAGCAACAGCACATGACCCAGCTCCTTCGGTATAAGAAAGAAGCCCAGCAAGTCGCCAAACCAGCCCCCCGCAAGAGCTTCTGGGGACGGTCCTGATCCTGCCAGCCCACTCCGATTCTCCCGGATTACCAGGCCCCACTCGACAACTTTCAATCGAATTCCGCTCCGGGCGGCCGGCCGCCGGCCCACGCCGCGCTTTCGCGGGGGTTCAAGTCTACATACCATGTCTCCGTTGCCTTGTCGGCCATCCGGTCGGCCGGGCGGGCGGATCGCTCCGTGATAACCGGCCGGATGGCCCGTTGGAGTCGACATGGCGTTTCTTCGATCCACTTGGAATCTAGCGGCATTCATCGTGTGCTTCGGCTCCGGCCTGGTTCAGGCTGAACCGCCGGCACCGCGATCGATCTCGGATGTGGTGCCTGCGGATGTCCAGATTGTCTACATGGCCCGACCCATCGAGGCGCTCGGGGGCAGCAACGCCACAACCCAGCCCACCGGCGCGGTGAACCTGGCGACCATTCTTTCCCTTCTGAATTCCAGCGGTCTCATCCCGGACGAAGGTCAGGTCTTTGCTGACATTGCGACGGCACTGCCGCTCCTCGGGCGGTACGAACATGCACTGGTGCTGCTCGATGTTTCGAGCAAGGTCGTGCGCCGCCCCGGGCGACCGGGCGACGAGGGCCCGCGCGTCAGTCTCAGACTCAAGCACATGCAATCGGCCGTCATCTTTCGCACAGAGGGCGACGATCGCACGGTGCTCCAGCATCTGAATCGAATCATCGGCCGGTACACCAACAATGCTGTGGCCGAACTGACCACGGAGAAGGCGGTCGGTTTTGAGTATCAGCGGCTCGTTGACGAACGAATGCCGGGTTGGGCGATCTGGGAGTGGGGTCGGCTCGGGGATTTCTTCGCCGTGTGTTTCGGCGCGGGTTCGTTCGAGAAGCTGGCGATGGCATATTCAGACGGGAAAAAGTCGATCTCCAGCGACAATTGGTTTCGCAACGCGCGGGAGCGCACCAAGGGCGATCAGGCGCTGGCGATGTGGTATATCGCCTTCGAGCGAATGGAGCTGCGACTGAACGAGGTGGCGCGCGGGCGACACGAGGCCGTCACGGCCGCGCTCGGCGCGGATCAGCTCACACAGGACTTCTGGACGATCGGCCTTGATGATCGGGCGATTTCGTGCTACCGGCTCTATCGCCGCAAGGGCGAAGACGTCATGCATCGGTACAGCGATCCCGCCGGATTCCCGAAGAATCTTCGCGAGATCATCCCGAAGGATTCCCGCCACTACGCGGTGATCAATGTTCCGACGCGATGGCTGGTGGACAACGTTCCCCGGGCGTGGCTGGCGGCGCAGTCGCAGCGGCACTTGGAGGAATGGACGCGAATCTGGGAGAGCCTGGAGAAGGAAGTCGGCGTCGATCTGAGCGCGAGTCTGATCAACCACCTCGGTGATCACGTTCTCCTCTTCGATTATCCGCCGCATCCGCTCGATCTGCCGTTGGTGTACACTCTTGCGATTTCGGTGGACGACGAGAGGGCGGTCAAGCTGGCCATTGATGCCATACTTGCGGCATGGGCCCAGTACCTCGACGACCGGGCGAAACGCGGCGACAACTCGTTGTTTCGGGTCCGTGTGCACAAGGACCCGGATGACGTCTGGTTCATCCAGGCGGGCATCCTCGGGCCGGCGCTCAAGGTCATCGACGGCTACATCGTGATCAGCTGGTCCCCGCAGGCGCTTCGAGATGCGCTCAAGGCCATGGGCAAGACCAAACCCTGACGCTAACCACTTGACCAGCCCCCATGACGCCTGTGCACGGGACTATTCCTGCGGAACCTCAAGTACCCCCACTCTCAGGCAGCTTGCCATGTCGGTGCTGCGATACACGCGCTGGGTCGCTTTGACGAAGT
>CALLKH010000689.1 GCA_938008425.1 uncultured Planctomycetaceae bacterium
GAGTGCCGTCGGCGCGAACATTCATCGAATGGCCCAGACCTGGAACGCGACCGACAACTGGAATACGTTTGCCACGGGCGGAGCCGGCATTCAGGCCGGCACCGAGTGCCTGGCGAATGCCGATGTCTCCAGTTTTCTGAATTCAACCGGACTTCACACGATCGATGTAAAGAACAGCCTGATCGCATGGCAGGCCAACCCCGCAACGAATTTCGGATGGGCCTGGCTGCCTCCGAACGTGGACGACTCATGGCAGTTCGATTCTTCCGAGGCCTCGCCGGTCTCGAATCGCCCGCGTTTGTCGGTAACGTACACCCCGGCGACATCCTGCGCCGTTCCGGGCGATTGCAACGATGGCAATCCCTGCACGAGCGATGATTGCGTTGATAATCTCTGCGTGTTCACACCGCTGCCCTGTAGCTGGGGAACCTGCAATCCATCAAACGGGCAATGCGAGGTCACGCTATCGTTTCGCAACGGCGTCTCGGGCTATGCGGGTACGGTGGACACCTACCTCGATGAGGGAGCTCCCGGTACGCCCTTTGGAACTGCCGCCGCGTTCTTCATGGACGGCGACCCCACCGACCGGCAAGGCCTTCTGCGTTTTGACGGAATCTTCGGCGGGAACGGCGACAGTCAGATTCCGCCGGGTTCCACCATTCTTTCCGCGACTCTGACAGTCAACGTCAATGATGCGAGCGACACCGGCGCGTTTTTTCATCGGATGCTGAGATGCTGGCAGGATACTGACACGTGGTCTACGTTTGGAAACGGCATTCAGGCCGATGATGTTGAGGCGCTCGCGGACTCGGATGCGTTCGCCGTCCTGAACTCCACCGGATCGCTGGTTATTCCGGTGACGAGCAGCCTGTCAGCGTGGTCGGCCGGCGCGCCGAATCTCGGTTGGGCGCTGCTTCCCGGCGGCGGATCCGGATTCGGGTTCGACTCCTCCGAGGGTGCCACCCGGCCGCTGCTGACGGTGACCTTTGCGCCTCCGGCGCCCTGCTCCGTTCATAATGATTGCGACGATGGAAACGGTTGCACCGACGACCTGTGCAACACGCTGACGGGTTTCTGCAACAACACGCCAAATGTGGGAAATTCCTGCTCCGATGGAATTGCCTGCACGTCGGACTCCTGCCAGCCCTGCGGTGTCTGCGCCAGCGTCGATAACTGCACATCACCCGCCGTCTGCAATCACTCGAACGGCCGGTGCGAGCTGGCGCCTTCACCGCCGCTGGCGCCGGAGAATCCATCGCCGGCCGACGGCGCGACGGGCGTGTCGCGCAATCCGCAACTCTGCGTCGATGTGAGCGATCCGAACGGCGGCGTGCTGGACGTGACATTCCACGGCCGGGAAGTGACGACGGGCGGAGGCGGCGAAGTCTTCACCATCATCGCGCTTCCGGACACGCAATTCTATTCTCAGAATTTCCCCGCGACCGCCGCCGCACAGATGAACTGGATTCGTGACAACCGGGTTGCCCGAAACATCGTGGCGGTCACCGAGCTCGGCGACTGCGTCAATAATGCGGACCAGTCGGCCCAGTGGACCAACGCCGACTCGGCGCACCTCATTCTGGAAAACGCGGCGATGACCGGCCTCGTCGACGGCATTCCCTTCGGAATCGCCGTTGGAAACCATGATCAGTTCCCGGCCGGCGCTGCGCGAAGCGGCGCCGATGAAAACGTCACGACGACAGCCTACAACGCCACCTTCCCGAAGAGTCGATTTGCGTCACGCGCCTATCATGGCGGCAACTATCCGTTGCCCGGCTTCGCCGACAGCATGGATAATCATTACGAATTGTTCACGGCAAGCGGCATGGATTTCATCGTCTTCCACCTCGAATGGGATGAAGGAAACTGCAGCTGGCCGTCCGACGGCAGCGTTCCGGTGCCGACCAACACCTGCCAGAACGTTCTGCTCTGGGCGCGAAACCTCCTGGTAAACACCTATCCGAATCGACGCGCGATCATCACCACCCATTTCATGGGAACACCGACGAGCGGCGGAACGGGCACGCTTCCGCTTTCGAACCAGGGCCAGGCCATCGTCAACATGGCCAAGGGAACGCCCAATGTCTTCATGTGCCTCGGCGGCCATCTCGACCAGGCCGACAGCCGAACGGATCTCGCGAACGACGGACACACCATCTACACCTTTGTGTCCGACTATCAGTCGCGTCCCGGCGGCGGCAACGGCTGGCTTCGGATCATGACCTTTGATCCCCAGGCCGACACCATCCACGTTGAGACCTACTCACCGACCCTGGGGCGGTTCATCAACAAGCTCAGCGACGGTACGCCGAGCAATCACGCGGACAATCTCGCTCCCACGGAAAATGACTTCACGGTTTCCTACGACATGGATGACGGCGGCCCGTTTTCAGTCATCGGCAGCGCGAGCACCACGAACCTGGCGCCACAGGCGCTGGAATGGGTCTGTATGCCCTGGTCGTCGCTGGATGCCGACAAACAGTACGAATGGTATGTCACGGTCGAGGATTCGGGCGACCTGCTCACGACGGGTCCGCGCTGGTTCTTCACGACGGCGAATACCTGCAACACCGTCGGCGACTGTGATGACGGCAATCCATGCACGGATGACGCCTGCGTCGACAACCTGTGCGCCTACACGAATAACACCGACGCATGCGCCGATGATGGGAATCCCTGCACCGACGACGTGTGCAGCGGCGGCGCCTGTACCCATCCGGCCGACGACAACAACGCTTGCACCGACAACAACGACTGCACGGTCGACGAATGCGTGAACGGAGACTGCCAGAGCACCTATACGCCCGCGGCCGGTTGCTGCAACTCGGATGCCGACTGCGACGACGGGGATCCGGGTACGACGGACCTCTGCGCCGGCGCGCCCGGCGGTACGTGCAGCAACGACTTGAATTCCACGTGTGCGACGAACGGCGATTGCAACGATTCGGATGCCTGCACCACGGATGAATGCGTGGGTGGAAACATCTCCGCCCTGAACTTTGATGGAACGAATGACTACGTCACCATGGGCGCGGCGGCGGGTGAATCCGCGCTTGGCGCGCGGGCCTTCACGCTCGAAGCGTGGATTCGTCGTGATGGCGCTTCCTGGGGCGTCGCCTCCAGCACTGGAGGCGGCGGTGTCTCGGCCGTTCCCATCATCACCAAGGGCCGTGGGGAGTCTGAGTCGGCCACGTTGAACTGCAACTACTTCCTCGGAATCACCACAACCGGCAGGCCGGTTGCGGATTTTGAGCAGTTGGTCGCCGCCGGCGGCTGGCCGATCGGGCAGAATCATCCGATCTGCAGCACGATCACCATTTCGGACCAGGCATGGCACCACGTGGCTGTGACGTACAGCGTGGCGGACGGCTGGCGTATGTATGTCGACGGTGTCGAGGGCACGACGACTGACGGATCGAGTTGTACGACTTGCAATCCCGCGGGATCGTGCCCGCGCAGCCCCGGCGTGGAGCCCGACTACAACAGCGTACAGCACTTTGGACTTGGCGCGGCCTTGACGTCGAACGGAACGCGGGAGGGCGCGTTCGCAGGAATCATGGATGAGGCTCGCGTCTGGAATGTGGTGCGAACGCCGGGCGAGATCTTAGCGTCGATGAATGAAGCAATTGACTCCGCGCCAGGTCTGATCGGCCGCTGGAGCTTCGACGAGAACAGCGGAACCAGCGCGGGCGACTCGACGAGTCCCGCACAGAATGGAACGCTCACGGAGTCAAATGCGGCCCCGGTCACCCCGGCCAATGGTCCCGCCTGGAGCCCGAATGACAAGGCGCCGCTCGCCGACGGCATCTGTTCGTTCACGACCATTCCGGGATGCGTGTCATGTCTCACGCCCGCGGAGTGCGACGATTCCGATGCCTGCACCATCGACGCGTGCATCGACGGTGTGTGCCAGAATACGCCGGTCAACTGTGACGACGGCAACCCGTGTACGGACGACTCCTGCAACCCGGCGACGGGCTGTGAGCATGTCAACAACACGAACGCCTGCGACGATGGCGACGATTGCACGACGGACGACGTGTGCGCAGACGGCGCCTGCGCCGGCACACCCGTCGTCGAATGCTGTGACGACGACGGCGATTGCGATGACCTCAATCCGTGTACGGCTGATGACTGCGCGACTCCCAATGCCGCGGCCCTGGCGTTTGACGGCGTCAACGATTACGTCACCATGGGAACCGCCCTCAATCTGAATGCAGCGACCTTCACCATCGAGTGCTGGTTCAAGCGCACCGGCGCCGGCGTCTCCAACCAGACGGGGACCGGCGGAATCGCAAGTGTCATCCCGCTCGTCACCAAGGGCGCTCCGCAGTCTGATGGATCCAACCTGGATGCGAATTACATTCTCGCCATCAACACGGCGGGCGACGTTCTCGCGGCCGATTTCGAGGACGCTGCGACCGGCTTGAATCATCCGGTCTCAGGCACCACGCCGATCGTCCTGAACACCTGGTACCATGCCGCCGCGACGTACGACGGAACCACCTGGCGGCTCTATCTGGACGGGAATCTCGAAGCCACCCTGGTCGTCGGTTCGTTCACACCGCGCGCCGACAGCATTCAGCATGCGGGCATCGGTACGATGTTGACCTCCACGGGAGGATCCCTCGGCGCTTTCGCGGGTGTCATCGACGAGGTTCGCATTTGGAATTCCCCGCGATCTCAAGTCGATATTCAGACGGGCATGAGCCAGGAGATCACCTCCGCGACCGGATTGCTGGGACGATGGGGATTCAACGAGGGCACTGGAACGCTCGCCGGTGATTCAACGACGCCGGCTGAGAATGGAACGCTCACCAATGGGCCCGTCTGGGTGACGACGGATCTGCCGAACCTCGGATTCGGCGGATGTGTACATACGCCAATCCCCGGCTGCTGCCTCGATGCATCGGATTGCGACGACGGTGACGCCTGCACGGCGGACTCCTGCTCAGGCAACGCCTGTGTTCACGATCCCATTCCGGGCTGTTGCAATACCGCCGCCGATTGCGATGACGGCGATCGCTGCACGGACGACGTCTGCAATGCCGGTACGTGCGAAAACAATCCGATCCCCGAATGCTGCGACGATGCCGGCGACTGTGACGACGGCAACCCGTGCACCGTGGATCAATGCGCGACCGCAAACGCGGCGGCGATCACGCTGGACGGCACCAATGACCACGTGACTCTCGGTTCGGCCGCCGCGATCACGAATTTCGGTACCGGAAGCCTGACGGTCGAAGGCTGGTTCCGTGCCGACACCGCGACCACTTCGCTGACGGGCATCTTCCGACATGGACGGCAGGGAGCGTTCTCGCAGATCGCCGTCCAGCTTGCGAGCTCGGCGCCATTTAATCGACTAACCGCTTCGGTCGAAACGAATGCACCAGGCACCCAGGTTGATACGCCGGTGACCGCTCCGGCAGCGACATTTACTCTGAACGCCTGGCACCATTTTGCGGCGGTGATTGATCGTCAGAACGTCGGCGCGCAGGAGCTGCGCCTCTACGTGGACGGCGTCCTGGCCGGCAGCGTGTCAGGAAGCCTCTGGGGCTCGAACCCGATTTCGTCAACGGACGCCGTGGTCTTCGGCGCCGCCAGGCTCTCAAGCGGCGCCCTGGGCATTTACTTCGACGGCTCGATCGACGAGTTCCGAATCTGGAATCACGTTCGTACCGTTCAACAGATCAACGACAACATGTCGCTGGCGATTCCCAGCGCGCCGGGACTTGTCGCAAGATGGGGAATGAATGAAGGGACCGGCGTGACCACGGCGGATTCCGTCGGATTGAGCACCGGCACGCTGACAAACGGCGCCGGCTGGTTGACGAGCGGCGTGGTCGATCTGGGCGACGGGACGTGCACCCATACGCCGATACCGGGCTGCTGCGTTCAGGCATCGGAATGTGACGATCTCGACGACTGCACCACGGATGACTGCGTCAACAACGCCTGCGTCAACACATCGATCCCGGGGTGTTGCAACGTGGACGCGGATTGCGATGACTCCGATGTCTGCACCGACGACGCGTGCGTAAACAACGCCTGCGAGAATACGGCGATTCCGAACTGCTGCGCCTCGGATGGCGACTGCGACGACGGCGATAACTGCACGACGGACCTGTGCAGGCTGACCAACGTGGCGGCACTGACTTTTGATGGCTCAAACGACTATGTCACCATGGGTGCGGCGCCGGGCCTCGGGGCGGCGGAGTTTACAATTGAATGCTGGTTCAAGTGGACCGGCGGCGGCGTCGCCACCAGCTCCGGCACGGGCGGCGTGACCAGTGGAATCCCGATCATCGCCAAGGGACGCGGCGAGGCCGACGGTGATAATCGGGACTGCAACTATTTCCTCGCCATCGACTCCTCGACTTCAAGGCTGGCGGCGGACTTCGAGTCGTTTGATCCGTCGCCCAACAACTTCCCGGTGTTCGGCGCAACAGTTGTCACGACTGGCGTCTGGCACCATGTCGCAGCCACCTATGATGGCGTCTGCTGGACCTTGTATCTGGACGGCCTGCCGGACGGCACATCCTGTCCGGCGCGGGTCCCGCGCTCCGACAGCATTCAGCATTTTGCCATCGGATCCGCCATTACATCGACGAATGTCGCCGCCGGAGCGTTTCAGGGTTCCATCGACGAAGTTCGAGTCTGGAATTACGCGCGATCGCAGTCTGATATTCAGGCTGTCATGGACGTGCAGATTTCAACCGCGCCCGGTCTCCTTGGACGATGGTCACTGAATGAGAATGCCGG
>CALLKH010000690.1 GCA_938008425.1 uncultured Planctomycetaceae bacterium
CTGGAACGTGATTTCGCTCTCGCCACGCAGCACTATCCTCGATTGGTGGCCGCTCTGGCCGAAATGGCGGAGACGCAGGCCCGGTCGTGAGCGGTGTGGAAAATGTGGCAAACTCGCGGCCCTGATACACAATAGAGCCCGCCCATCCGCGTTAGGCCGTTAGAATAAACGGGCCCGTGCCCCTCATTTCGAGGACTGAGTGATGAATCGACGACGGTATCTCACGTTGACGCTGCTGTTCAGCACGGCTGGATTCCTGGGTCTCTCATCGACCCAGGGCGTCGAGCCGGCGAAATCGAAGACAGCCGACAAGCCGAAGATCGCCGACGGAGCGCTTCATGCATCGAGGGCATGGGACGCCGAGAAGGCGGCACACCTCTTGCGCCGCGCGGGGTTCGGCGGCACACCGGACCAGATCAAGGCGCTCGAAGCGATGGGCCGTGAGAAGGCGGTCGCCTCACTGGTCGATTATGAGCAAATCGAATGGAACGCGATTCCGTTTGAAACGCCGATCGACGGCAAACGCCTGCGGCGATCCCTGCGAGCCGGCAGCCGTGAGGAGCGGCAGAAGCTCATCGCCGATGCGCGAAAGGCCGACCGCGTCGTCTTCGAGCAGCTCGGGGCGTGGTGGATCGAGATGATGGTGTCATCGCCCCGCCCACTGGAGGAGAAGCTGGTTCTCTTCTGGCACGGGCATTTCACCAGCGGCTATCGCGAGGTGAAGTCGTCCAAGGCGCTGCACCTCCAGAACCAGACGCTGCGCAAGAACGCCAGCGGCGACTTCCGCGAGTTCCTCTTCGACATCACCGAAGACCCGGCGATGATTCTCTATCTCAACACGCAGCAGAATCGCAAGGGCAAACCGAACGAAAACTACGCCCGCGAGCTGCTTGAGCTCTTCACGATGGGCCCGGGCAACTACACCGAACAGGACATCAAGGAGGCGGCGCGGGCCTTCACCGGCATCAGCATCGATGTCGAAGCCGGCGAGACGGTCTATCGCTCGCAGCAGCATGACTTCGGCGAGAAGACCTTTCTCGGTCGAACGGGGCAACTGGAGCCGGCCGACATCATCGACACGATTCTTGAGCAGGAAGTGACGGCCGAGTTCATCGCCCGAAAGGCCTGGTCGTTCTTTGCCTATGACAATCCGGAAGACGCGATCATCAAGGCGCTCGGCGGTGTTCTCAGGGACAACGACTACCAGCTCAAGCCGATGCTGAGGGCCATGTTCATGAGCGATGCGTTCTATTCCGAACGGGCGCTGTTCACGAACATCAAGAGCCCGGTCGAACTGCTCATCGGCACGCTGCGGATGCTGGAGATCGAGCCGCACGACACGACCGCGATGAACATCGGCCTGCGGATGATGGGCCAGTCGCTCATGCAGCCGCCGAACGTCAAAGGGTGGGATGGCGGCGCGACATGGATTACCTCCAGCACACTGTTCAACCGGTACAACGTCCTCGGCGGTGTCATCGCGGGAAATGACAACCCGCAGGCACGGCGCCGCCGCGAGCGGCTCTCGCAGGTCATGCGGGAAAACCTCGGCAACGAGGCGGTCATGATGAATGACATCACCGAGTACCGACCGCAGCCGGCGTACAACCCGATTCCGGTGGTTGAGTCGTACAAGCTGAACACCGCCGAGAAGGTCGTCGATCACTTTGCGAAACGGCTGCTTCAGCGGCGGCTTAAGCCGGATCGCAGGAAGCTGCTGATCGACGCAATCAAGCCGAACTTCCGGGCGAAGGACCTGAAGTCGGATCGAAACGCCGAACTCATTCGCGGGCTGATTCATCTGATCGTCAGCATGCCCGAGTACCAGTTGTCCTGAGCACGATGATTCGCGGTGATGAGCGCCGCCATAGGAACGCGACGCTTCGCGGGGAACACAAGCCATGAGCGACGACACGATTTTCACACGACGTGAGATGCTGACACGCGGGCTGACGCTGGTCTCGGCCGCGTCCACCGTGCCCTTCTTCCTCGAACGCACGGCGAATGCGATGACCGGTCCGAATGATTCGCCGCGTCGCCGGCGTCGATCGGCATCAAACGATGAGCGCATCCTCGTCGTGCTTCAACTCGCCGGCGGCAATGACGGCCTCAACACCGTCGTGCCCTATCGCAACGACCGCTACTACCAGGCTCGGCCGCGCCTCGCGATCGCCAAGAACGACACGCTGAAACTGAACGACGAGGTCGGGCTGAACAACAAGGCCGAGGGACTCAAGCGGCTCTTCGACGACGGGCTCCTGGCGGTCGTGCAGGGCGTGGGCTATCCCAATCCGAATCGATCGCACTTCGTGGCGACGGACATCTGGGCGACCGCCGACCCCGAGGAGCGAATGCACAACGGCTGGCTCGGCCGGTACATGGATTGCAGTTGCAAGGGCTCCGATCGGCCGGACCCGAAGCGCGGCATCGCATTGACGCAGGAGTCGCCCCTCGCATTGCAGGGCGAGCGATTCGCGCCGATCAGTTTCGGTTCACCCGAGGAACTCACCTGGCGCGGACCCGGCGCGCGCGGCAGCGGCTTTGCGACGTTCGACAAACTCAACAGCACCAGGCGCAAGTCCACCGATGCCGACGCGCCGATGGACGAAGCCAGCGCACTGGCCTATCTCGAACGCGCGGCGATGGATGCCCGGGCCTCGGCCGACGAGATTCAGAAGGCGACCGGCAAGGGCGGCCGTGGAAACGACGCGGGATTCCGGTTCCGATTCGCCCAGCGCGGCCGTGGCGGCGAACTGGGCCGTCAGCTTGAGATGGTCAAGCGGATGATCGCCGCCGACCTGGAGACAAAGGTCTACTACGTTTCCATGGGCGGATTCGACACCCACGCGGGCCAGCAGGGTCGGCACACGCAGCTCATGACGCAGCTCGGCGAGGCGGTGGAAGATTTCATCAAGTCGCTGAAGGCCGACGGCCTGCTCGATCGCGTCACGTTGATGACATTCTCCGAGTTCGGCCGGCGGGTCGGCGAGAACGGCTCGCAGGGCACCGACCACGGCGCGGCGGCGCCGCTCTTCATCGCGGGGGGCAGCGTCAAGGCGGGTGTGCACGGCGCGCATCCCAGCCTGGAACCCGATCAGCTTGACTCGGGCGACCTGAAGTGGCACACCGATTTTCGTTCGATTTACGCGTCGGTGCTGACGGACTGGCTGAAGGCCGACACGAAGCGCGTACTGGGCGGGTCGTTTGAGAAGCTGCCGCTATTCAAGTAACAAAGGTCGGTGGTTTCGCAATTGGAACGGTTCACGATCGAGTGAATCCAACAATTGCGGAGCACCAGGCCGCTTCAGCGGTCTTTCCCGAAGGGCCACAGGCCAGTCGTTTACGACTGGTTCGCTGCGTCGACACTCTACAACGCTGATTTCACACAGATTCGAGCACGCTTCAGCGCGCTTCTCTCCCGCCTTGAGGCAGTCAGGCAAATTGCCCGGCATGAGCCTGAAGGCCACCGAAGTTCGATAAGCGCGTTGAAACGCGCTGAGGAACACGTGTGACGCCGAGCACCAGTCGTAAACGACTGGCCTGTGGCCCACCTTCGGTGGGAAAGGCCGTTGAAACGGCCTGGTGCAATGCCGAAGCCATTGCGCAGGTTATACGGTCGTGCAGAAAGGAAACAATGGCGCTCACCGCCGAGAACCATTAGGGCTCAGATCTGACTGGCTTAATCCGTGCGTGAATTGCTCTGGTGTTTTTGCCGAAGCTGCCGGCGGAGGTATGCGAGCGCGCAGAGAAGCAGGCTGAGCAGAACCGCATTCGTGAGCCAGAGCGCGACATGGAGCGGCAACCCGGCGGATGCGAGCGTTGCGTTGGTCTGATCGACGCCCTTCTGTGATCCGCCCACCAGTTTGTTCACCGCGGCCAGGTCCAACTCCGCCACTTTCGCGTCGATATTCTTGACGGTTGAGCCGATGGCGGCCACGGCTTCGTTGAGCTGATCGATTCGAACCTCGTCGACCTTGGTGCGAATTTCCCGGGCGATCGACTGCAATTGATCAGAGATTTCGGCAAGACGCGCGGCCTGGACCTGTGCGCGAACATCGGGGCCGAGTTCGAGCGGGATGGATTCAATTCGTCCGCGCACGATGCCGATGGTTTCCTGCAACTGCCAGAGCGTCGCATTGGCGGCGTCGATGTCCAGCTCCTTGATCTTCTTCGCGAGTTCGTCGGAGGCGCGGCCGATGTCGCTGCTCGCACTGCGCACGCCCGTGGGATCGAGCGCGCCTTCGATGAACCTGCGAGGAACATCGACGATCCGCTCGCCGACGGTCAGGGCCGGCGCGGTCGTGGCCTGACGGTCGTGAGCGGCGTGCTGTGCGGGCGGCTGGCCTTGGGGCGACCGGGCGGATTCGGGCTGCGCACAGGCCGAAGAAATCAAGGCTGCCAGCGTGACACAAAGCAATCTGCCGCGCCACTGGAACGGCCGTGCGGAACGGGGATCGTGTCGCCGGGCCTTCATCCCTGACTGTCTCAATCTGGACTGAAGCATCAAACACCGATCCCGACTTGAACTACGGTTTTGCCAGGCGGGCGCTCATGTGAAAGGCCTCGAGCGCGGCGGTCTGGGCCTTGATCGTCTCCTCCGGACCGCGTGCGGCGATGTAGAGCGGACCCTGTGAGCCGCCTTCGAGGATGACGCCGTAGAGGGCGTAGTTTTCCTTGGGCTCCGCCCTGGGGGCATTCGGTCCCATTGGGGCCGGCGCATACGTGCCGGTGACCGTCACGACGGTGTGGGTCAGTTCATTCGCATCGATCGTCGCGCTGTGCCAGTTGACCGCCTTGTCCGCACCCTCGGGGCTCTGGAACTGCCCCACCCAGCGCTGCACGTTCTGGTCGCGCGGCCCGCCGCCCTGTGGGCCGAAATGAAAGACGGCCAGCTCCGCAGCGCCCGCCTCACCCGGCAGTGAATACTGAGCGAGCCTCATCTGCGAAGACGGCGTTTCACTCGTCCATCCTTCCGGCGCCGTGAATTCGAAGCCGGCGCAGTTGATCGCTTTTCCCTGTGGCGAGACGCTGGCCGCTTCTTTCTCGATCGGACGGGCTTTCTCAGCTGAAACCGTGGGCGCAGGCTCGGCCGCCGGCGTCGGTTCAAGGGGAGTCTCGCTCGCTTTCGTATTCGCTTCAGGAGCGGACGACGTCTCGACAGGTTTATTCGAAGATGGAACGCTCTTCTGAGAGTCGCAGGCCGAGACCATGAATGCCGAGGCGATCGTGACGACAGCAACGGTGCGTGTGATATCCAACATGGATTTACTTCCC
This sequence comes from uncultured Planctomycetaceae bacterium, assembly GCA_938008425.1. Classification (GTDB taxonomy): domain Bacteria; phylum Planctomycetota; class Phycisphaerae; order UBA1845; family UTPLA1; genus JADJRI01. Next base: position 5,275 of record CALLKH010000690.1, read on the forward strand.
TTTCATTCCCATTCCGTATGGGTGCATTCGGTTGACGAGATCGACGGCCGGTGCCGCAAACATGCGCCTTTGCCGCACCCAGAAACGTCCCCATCACCCCTACGAACGCCCGGCGCCCGAGTTCAGTCGATCAATGTACACCACGCGTGAGCGTACGTCTTGCGAAAATGCATCAGCGCTTCGCCGTGAAGCAGCCCTGCAAGCAATTCGAGGCTGTCGACCATGCGCGGCCCGGTTCGATTGAAGTAAGCGCTGCCGTCGACCGCGAAGACACGGCCGCTTTGAACGGCCGACAACTTGTTCCAGTCTTCAAATCCCATCAGCACGGCGGATTCCGCCCGGGCGCGCTGGAGGTCGAACCCGCAGGGCATCACGACGATCACGTCGGGATCATAGGCGACGACATCCGCCCACGGCGTATAACGGCTCTGTTCGCCTGCCTGCGTGAGGTCGCACCGCCCGCCGGCGAGTTCGATCAGTTCCGGCATCCAGTTGGCCGCGATCATGACCGGCTCGATCCACTCGATGCATGCGACGCGCGGACGCGGAGCGCCGATTTCGGCGACCGCATCGGAAACCGCCGATGCGCGCCGCCGAAGTCCTTCGACGAATTCCATGCCTGCGTCGGGCGCGCCGGCGGCGTCGGCGATGCGCTCAATGTCCTCAAAAAGTTCGTCGAGCCGGCTCGGGTTCATCGCAACGATGCGCGTCGCCGAGAGTTCGGGGGAATCAGAAACGAAGCGGGAAACATCGTCGAAACTGACGGCGCAAACATCGCACTGCGCCTGGGTCACGATCAGATCGGGCCTAAGCTCGCGGAGCCGCCGGTGATCGATGGCGTAAAGCGCCTCTCCCGCGGCGGTCATCTCGCGGACCTGAACGTCGATGGCCGCGCTGGCCGCGTGGGCGTCGATCGCGCTGGCCGTGACGCGCGGCTTGGACAGTGCCTGCGGCGGGTGATCGCATTCGTGACTGATGGCCACGACGGAATCGCCGAGTCCGAGCCCGTAGAGGATTTCAGTTGAACCGGCCAGGAGCGATGCGATGCGAAGCTGCGTCATGAAGGGTGACTCGTTTTGAGCCAGGAGAACGACGCGGAGGTGATCGCACAAATGTAGGCGGCGCCGGCGTCGAGCCTGACCGGCGTCATTCGTCGTGGATGATCAGATGGCCTTTATCGTGCCATTCGCGGTAGCCGCCGTCCATTGAGATGACGTTGGTGTATCCCATCTTCTGAAGGCTCTCGGCGGCCAGCGCGGACCGGAAGCCGCCGCCGCAATAGAGAACGATGTCGGCCGCGAGGTTCGGAATGGCCTGCTCGATGTCGCGTTCAATCACGCCGCGGCCCATGTGAAGCGCCTTCGGCAGATGTCCCGCGGCATATTCGCTCTCCTCGCGGACGTCGATGAGGTAGAATGACTCACCAGCGGCGAGGCGCTGATTGACCGCCTCGACGGTTGTTTCGCGGACGCGCGTCTTGACGTC
>CALLKH010000691.1 GCA_938008425.1 uncultured Planctomycetaceae bacterium
GCTTGAACCAGTGCCACGATTGCAGACGACGCTGCCGGCCCCGCCTGCGCCCCAGTGATACGGGTAGTTGCGATTGAGGTCGACGCCGATGTTCTCCGAGGTGCAACCGGCTCGAAGATTCTTGCGGTGGTTCGTATCTCCGGCAAATACCCGAATGCTGCCGTCCGGATTGACCATCGGTACGCAGATCGTCTTGAAATTCTGCACCCACCCGACGATCTGCGGATCATTCGCGGCATAGCCGTCAGTCAGGTGATCGATCGCGTCGATGATGATGTGCGGGGTGGCGACTTCGCGGGAGTGGTGAAGTCCGTTGAGCAGAATCGACGGCTCATCTTCGTCGATGCCCGGCTGGTCGGAGATTTCGATGCCGAGGATCTGGCGATTCTGCAGCGTCGTGCCGACGACGAAAACCCGGGCGATGTCGGGATGATCGGCCTCAATCTGCTGGAGCATCTGCGCGATCTCCGTCGGATCGAAGAACTGCGGATCGACCGAGCCGCGGGGCGAGCCGTCCTCGGCCGCCGCGCCGCCGAGCGGGTCCAGCGTGAACCCGTTGGATTCGAGCAATGCGACTTCCTCGTCATTCATGAGGTCGAGAATCAGGCTTCGGCCGGCAACATCGGTGCCGCAGCGGTCGAGGGTGAATCCCCGTTCGCTGAGCCACGCCTGCCAGTATTTGAGGGCGTCGAAGTCGGTCGTGATCTGGGGTGGATTGGGCGGCAGAACCGCCCTGGCGACGTGTGGAACGAATTCGGCGGGGGGTTCATCAGCGCGAACGCTCACCGCGATCGTGCCGACAAACATCAAACACAGGGCAATTCGACTGATTCTGGCAAGCAAGATCCCCATCCATTTCCCTGACGCGGCTTCGCGTCGCGTATCGATTATAATCCACCCGCGTGCAGATTCCAAAGACGCCGGACCGAGGACCCGCCATGCGCAGCCAGATGCTCGGAGAGACATTCGACCAGGCCCCGAGAGGAACCCGTCGGCGTGTATACTTGAAATACTTGGCCCTCGTGGTGCTGGCGCTGGGCGTATTCTGGGGCGTGACAGTTCTCGGAGCGTCAAAAGTCGTGTGGCAGACCGACTACGCGGCCGCGGTTGAGGATGCGAAGCGGTCGAACCGTCCGCTTCTGCTGGACTTCTGGGCCTCGTGGTGTCCGCCGTGTCGGCTGATGGATGGCCGGATATTCTCGTCAAACGAGGTGGCCGCCGTCGTTCATCGGGACTTCGTTCCGGTTCGAATCGATCTCACGAACGACGATCCGGAGTCGCCGCAGGCGGCCATCGCCCGTCAATTCGAAGTCTCGGCGATGCCGACGCTGCTCGTCGTCGATCCCGTGACCGAGGAGATTCTCACGCGGCCGAAGCACGCCGATGAGGATTCGACGGACGCGTTCATTCAGTTCCTGGAGAAAGCGGCGAAGCACTGATTCGATCTCGCAGACGACGAGGGACGCCCGTGCGTGTCTAGTCCTCGACGAACGGCCGCCCCATGCGATAGAGCGAGAGCCGGACGCGAATCTCGTCGGCCAGCTTCGGATCGGATTTTTCTGCGATGGCCAGCGCCTTTTCGGCGAACACGATCGCATCCGCGCTGCGATCGGCCGCGGCGCAGGCGGCGGCGAGGGTGTCGAGATAGCGCGCGTTGGTCATGCCGGAATTCTGTGCCGCGGTCTCGGCATATTCAACCGCCTTGTGCACTTCCACGGTCTGCTGGTACTCCGATGATGTCGCAATCGTCCAGGCAACCCTTTCAATGGGTGCGAGCCAGTTCGGCCGCAGGGACATCGCGCGGGTGAACGCGTGGCGCGCGCCCTGGCGGTCGGATAGCTCGAGGAACGCCTGGCCGAGCATGTAATGGGTCTCCGCGATCGCCTCGTTCTGGCGCAACGACTCTTCCAGCGCCTGTACGGATTCCTCGTAGCGCGCCGCTTTGTACAGGACATAGCCGAGGTTGTACCACGCCACGGGGTTTCGTGAATCGAGCCGGGCGGCTGTTTCAAACTCGATCACGGCGGCGGCCAGGTCGCCCTGCTGCATGAACACATTGGCGAGGCCGGCATGCGGCTCGGCGGCGGCGGGGTCCAGTGCGATGGCGTGTCGAAGGTGGGCGGCCGCTTCGTCGTAACGGCCGAGACGACGAAGGGCGTCGGCGAGGTTGTTGTAGGTCTGAACGGCGAACGCGCCGCGATCGAGTGCGAACTGGTAGTGTTCGACCGCTTCGCGAAGAGCGCCACGCTCGAGCAGGGCGTTGGCGAGATTGATCCGGGCGCGCGTGTTCCGCGGCCGGGCGTCGACCACGGTCTGCCAGACGCGTTCGACGGATTCGTAGGTTAGATTGCGTTGATGCGTCGAGATTGCCAGAAGCGCGACGACGAAGCTGCATCCGATACGGCCGAATCGGCGGTGCGAGAGCGTCAATACTGCGGCACTCGGAGCGGCGTCGCCAAATTCGGCTTCGCCCTCGGAGTTCGATCCTTTCTTCACGCGCCGAGCGACAGTAATTACGCTGGACGCTGCAATCACGACAACTGCCGCAAGAGGCAGATACATGCGATGCTCGAACGCCGGGTCGAGCAGCGGAACCACGCTCGACGTTGGCGCAAGAATCAGGAAGAACGCGGCCGCCGGCGCCGACCATGCGAAATTACGGACGAGCCCGTACATCGTCGCCGCCGCCAGCGCGAGCATGAAGAGCGCCTGCGGTATCACGTCGGTCCAGGACGCGACCAGCGGCCACTGGTAATCGAGGCAGAGTCCAGCGGGATAGATCGCCAGCCGAAGATAGTGCGGAATGACCTCAATCTGCGTCAGGAAGTACGAGAGGGGGGAAATGCCCTCCAGTCCCAGCCCGGCCGACTTCGAGCGCGGGGCGTCGATGTTGCACAGAATGAGCACCACCCACGATGCCGCCAGTCCGGCATACAGTAGCGGCCGGCTCCGCAGCGCCCGGCCAATCGAGCGGGCGAAGAAGCAACGATCGAAGAGCAGCACGACCAGCGGCGCGGAGACCATGACTTCCTTGGTCGCCATTCCCAGCCCCGCGGCGACGACGGCCGGCCCGATCCAGCCGCGACGGCCCGTCGCCATCAGGCGAATCGACGTGTAGAGCGTCAGCAGATAGAAGAGCCCCATCATCGACTCGGCGCGCTGAATGACATACGTCACCGCGCCGGTCTGAAGCGGATGCACCGCCCAGATTATTGCGATCACGCACGCCAGACCGGTCGCGATCGCCCCGAACGATCCGCGCAGCCGCTCGCTCAGGAGCGTCCGGCGAACCACGCCGAACAGCGTCCAAGCCGCGAGAACATGCACGATTACATTGAAAAGATGCCAGCTCCACACGTCGTAGCCGCTGATCGCATAGTTCAGAGCCAGCGACAGGCTCACGATCGGCCGGCCGGCCACCGTC
>CALLKH010000692.1 GCA_938008425.1 uncultured Planctomycetaceae bacterium
GTCAACGGGGTCCAACCAAAATTCTTCATCAGTTTTGAACATGATACAAATTCAGTGCTGACAACATTTTACAGCGACAGGCTTGAGCACCTTCTCTCAACAGGTCGTTAACCCACCCACGACTTCGATTCCAACCATTTGGGTTCGCGGCCCGAATTCGCTATACTACCGCCTCTTACGTGCAGGAATTCAGCGAATAACAGCACGCCGGACGCCTTCAAATCGGATCTGAACGGGCCGTCGGCGACACTTCGGAGCAGCAGAAGACATGCGAAAGAGCAAGGATATCAAGCGGAAGCGAAAACTGGCCGGCATCGAATATCGACGCGGCAACAAGAAGGACGCCTACAAGATGTGGGGCGAAGCGGCCAAGGAACTCCACGATCTTCGCGGCCGCACGCCGGCCCCTGCTGCCGCCGCTGCGGCACCCGAGACGAAGGAGTAACCGACTCCGTCTCTCGCGGTCTCAACGAACAAGAAGCCCCCGGAACGCCTGCGTTCCGGGGGCTTTTTCATTATCTCGTTACTGCACAGCGCCGATTCGACGCCCTTCGATCCCCGGCCTACAACCGGCGGATTCGCCGTGCCACGAATGAGGCACACATCAGCACGGCCATCCCCGCGGCCACGTGCAGCAGGCCGATCCACGACGGCCACGCACTGATCTCCCGCCCGACGCGCTCCGGCGCCATGAAACCCAGCCGCATGAAAAGCAGTCCCTGCACAATCAGCACGCCGCCCAATAGCGCCGATCGCCAACCGGTTCGACGATGCAGCAGGAGAACAAACGCCGTCCCCGCGATGATCATCTCACGCCAGAAGGGAAACACCGCGACACCATACGACAAGGCGACCGGTGCGTTGGACAGCGTCGTCCAGATGTCCGCCTGGTTCCCCTGCGGAGTTGATCGAAGGGTCTTCATTCGACCCGGCCCCATCCATTCGCCCTGCTTCGTCACCACCCAGACATGGCGCAGGTCCGTCACGATCTGAGAGTCATAGCCGAGCCGACGCATCAGCGACGCCGCGATCACGGCACGGCCGTCGCAATCTTCGCGGAGCTGCCCGTCTTCGAACTGCTCCGCGCGCATGAACATCTCCCGCACCGTCGGCATATAGTCCGCCGAGCCCCAGAGGTTCCAGTCCCACTCGTACTTCACCTGCGCGAGAACAAATTTTTCGACCGACCGCTGCATGGCCCGCGCCTCTGATTCCCGGCCGGTGGCCGCGGTCTTGCGGGCCTGTTCCCGCAGCCTGGCCATCTCGCCATCCCATCGAGCCAATTCAGGGGCGTCGGGCTCGACCATTTTTTCGAGGTTTGAGATGTGCGAAAGATGGTGAAGAGTCTGAGCGGGGTATGGAAACAGGGTGAATGCCGTAACGATCGCGAACACGAACCACTTCAGCGGCACGCGAACATACCATCGATCCCAAAGCGATCGCGAGGATTTGCCGTTGGATGCAGACTCAATCAGAGGCACGTCGATTCTCCCGGCAGGCGGGCACGGTTCGAATCGTCAATCGTATCAGATCGGATGCCTCGATTCGACAAAAACCCGGTGCAACGCATGAAAGGACCGGCCACTCCGAACCGTCGAGCAGCGATCGATTACTTCCGCCCCAGCATCTTCTCCAGCCGGTCCAGCCCGCGGTTGATGTGATCGAGGCTGTTCGCGAACGATAGCCGCACATGGGCCTCGCTTCCGAACGCGTCTCCGGGAACGAGCGCGACGTGAGCCTTTTCCAGCACCGCCTCGCAGAAGCCGCCCGAGTCCCTCACGCCCAGCCCGGCGTACGACTGCGACACGTTGGGGAAGCAGTAGAACGCTCCCGTCGGCCGCACGCAGGAGACACCCTTGAGCGCGTTCAGCCGTTTCCACATGTGCTCGCCGCGCTCTTCAAAGGCCTGCCGCATCGTTTCGACGTGCGATTGATCGCCGGTCAGGGCTTCGACGAGAGCGTGCTGCACGAACGTCGGCGTGCCGCTCGTGGTGTGGCTCTGGAGATTGCACATCGCCTTGATGATCGGCTTTGGACCGGCCGCGTAGCCCGCGCGCCAGCCCGTCATCGAGTGCGTCTTGCTCGCAGCGTTGAACGTGATGGTCTTTGAATACCACTCATCGCTGATGGCCGCGAAGCTGAGATGTTCGCGGCGATCTCCGAAGCGCAGGCGGTCGTACATCTCATCGCTGAAGACGATGATGTCGCGCCCCGCGAGGGCGGCCGCGATTTCTCGCGTTTCCTCGGGCGAGTAGGCGAATCCGCCGGGGTTCGACGGGCTGTTGAAGATCAAAACGCGCGTCTTCGGCGTGACCGCCGCGGCGAACTGCTCCGGCGTCAGTCGCATGCCGTTGGCTTCGTCGGCGAAGAGCGGCACGACCTTTGCGCCGCAGAGTTTGATCTGCTCGGGGAAGCTGACCCAGTAAGGAACGGGCAGGATGACTTCGTCGCCCGGCTCGAGGAGCGCCATGCACGCCAGGTAGAGTGCCTCTTTGCCGCCGACGGTGATGATGACCTGATCCGGCTCGTAGCCCAGGCCGTTGTCGACCTTGAACTTCTCGCAGACCGCGGCCCGGGCCTCGGGGATGCCGTGGGTGGGCTTGGCGTACCCGGTATGGCCGGCGTCTAGGGCCCGTTTTGCGGCTTCCTTGATATTCGCCGGGGTGCCGAAATCCGGCTCGCCGGCGCCGAAGCCGATGACGTCCGCGCCCGCGCGGCGCATTTCCGCCGCCTTGTTCGCGACGGCCAGCGTCGCCGAAGGCGTCAACTGTTGGGAACGCTGCGATAGCTTCATGTGGCTCTCATCGATCGGCGGTGTCCAAATTCACAGATAGGCGTTCGTCGCCCAGCCCAAACGGCGGGCATCACCGACGGCACTATAATCGACGCAAATCGCCGGTCGATTGATGTACCCGTGAAACTTCGGGCGGCCGACGATCATCGGACTCTACCCAAAGGGTACGAGTGCGGCAATTAAATCGGCCGCGGCGCCGACTGCCGCCCTGCCCTTAATTAAGGAACATCGTCCATGGCTCGATCACGCGTTCTCGATGTTGGAAACTGCGACCCCGATCATTCCGTGATCCGACGGATGCTCACTGAGAATTTCGACGTCGATATCGATCGGGTGATGTTCGTGAACGACGCCATCGAAAAAATGCGGGCGAATCGATATGACCTGATTCTCTACAACCGCCTAATCTTTGAAGACGGCAGCGAGGGAATCGCGCTCGTTCGCGAGGCAAAGGCTGATCCTGAACTGGCCGGCGTTCCGATCATGCCCATCAGCAATTTCAAGGAGGCCCAGGCGGCGGCCGTGGCAGCCGGCGCAGTCCATGGGTTCGGCAAGAACTCGATTTTCGACGAGGAGACCCTGGAGAATCTTGGGCAGTATCTAGCACGAAAGGGATAGGCCGCCGTCAGGTCAGTCCAATGATCTGATAATATTCCCGCCGGAGTCGCGATGAATCGATATCAAGACTCAGCGCATCCCGAACTCGCCTTCGTTGGGTGCGCAATTCGGGGCAAATTCACCCAATTTCGGAATGGATCGATTCATTAGGGGACTGCCCCACAATTCCGTCCTAAGGAGGGGAACTGTGTGTCAGTTCACAGACAACCGCCCTCTTGACCTCTAAATCCATGTTTCACAGCCGTTTGTAGTGAGATTTCTCATCGGAGGGTTCCGAATTCCGAAATTTTTTTCTGGATTCGATTTGCCTGCCCCAATTTCTGGGGTATGTTTTAGCCGGTAGTAGTAAATAAGACCCACCCCCGCACGGCTCTCGAGAGAGAGTCCAGCCGGTCGGGCAGAGGCGACGGAGCGGCCGCCTCAAACCGACCAACGACATACCAGCCCAATAGCGTCCAACGGCAACAGGACGAACGCGGTTGATCGCGTTTTTGGTACCCCATGTACCGCGCGATCCATTCTCCCAACCCAAGACATGTAGTTGCCAGACGAAGCGGCCCTTGGAGGCTGCGGGAGTCTACGACATGCAAAAAACCAATGGAACCACTCCGACGTCTGCCCCGGTGGACCCCCGAATCCCGACGGCCATCGAGCCGGGATCCGCGGTCCTGAAGAATCTTCAACCGGCTGATCGATTCCGATTGAAGCGCCTGCTTCGGCGCCCGTTCGAATACATTCATCACCCCAGCTTTGAAAAGCCCGGTGCGGGAAAGGAACTCTTCGCCGAGGCGTTCGAGAACGCGAGCCCGGTTCGACCGTGGTGTAACGCGGCGCCGGACCAGGAAGACCCGTTCGATTCGTCGCTCGCGGCGCCGATCACGCTGACAGCCAGCGAGGAAAAGAACCTCTTCCTCAGATTGAACTACGCACGATTCCGAATCAACAAGATTCTGACCAAGTTCGCCGGCAAGCGGCTGACCGAACAGGCCGCCCGCGAGATCGCCTGGTGGCAGGAGCGCGTCGAGTCGATTCGCGGCGAAATCGTCAAGGCCAATGTGCCGCTTGTGCTGGCCATGGCCAAGCGAACCCGCCTCGGCAACATTGACTACGCCGAGCTCATCAGCGAAGGCAACATGGCGCTCCTGCGAAGCGTCGATAAGTTCGACTGCGGCCGCGGCTTCAAGTTCAGCACCTACGGCTGCCGCGCGATCCTCAAGAGCTTCAGCCGCGTGGCCATGAAGATCGGCCGATACCGCGGCCGATTCCCGGTTGAATTCGACCCGTCGCTTGAACGAAGCGACTACGCCGAGACGCAGCGGCTCGATCAGGAATTCGACTGCCTCGACGAGCTTCGCGGCATCCTTCGCGAGAATTCGGCGTCGCTGAATGAAGTTGAAGTGAAGGTGCTCCAGGCCCGATTCGCGCTCGGCAATGCCGAGTCCGCGCCGGGCGACGGCCCGCAGACGCTCGAGCAGGTCGGCATGCTGATCGGCGTGACGAAGGAACGCGTTCGCCAGATTCAGAACCGAGCCCTCTCGAAGCTGCGTGAGAAGCTCCAGAAGGACTTCCTGGCCGCCTGATTTCCATGTACACGACCGTCGATCGGCGGCGATGCCTTCGCCGTCGGTCGACGTTCACTCGGAACGTTAGCTCCGCTCCTTGGCCCGCGAGAAACCCCTCGCGGGCTTTTTTCTTGTTGTGATGATGGGAAGAACGGGGACAGGCCGCGAAGACTCGGCGTCGAACTCAGTCGCGATCCGCCATGGAATCGACCGCCAGCGCGGGCACCGTATCGCGGCCAAGCAGGCTGAGCGTTCCGCGATGGGCGGTGGTCCATTCCGCGTACCAGGATTCATTGTCCAGCGAGGAGGCACGAACGATGTTCACGCTGATCTGCTGATCGCCGATCGATTCGCCGAACTGTTCCAGCACCTCGCGATCCAGTTCGCCATCGACGAACAGCCAGATTGTCGTCGGCTGGAATGCCAGCGACGCCTGGAGGATCGCCGCCACCGTCGAATCGCGGGTCGGCCGAACGGAGCGAATCATGTCGTAGGCGCGAATTTTCTGCTCACTGGTGGCGGTCTCCATGTCGAGCCCGCCGGGCCAGGTCTCGATGCCATCCTCGGTGGTCGCGATGACGCTGAAGCGTTGCACAGGCGTGAGCGTGTGTATCTGCTGCATCAATTGATCGGTCAAAGCGTAGTGATCCGAACCGGTTCCCGTCGGCGATGAGAGCAGGAAAATGACGCGCTGGGCGCCGAAACTCATCGGTAGAACGAGAAGCGACGGCTCGCCCGCGGCCGGAATCGTCACTTCCTGGCGGCCAAAGTGGGTGCCGTTCATCGACGCCTCGACGAGCACGGTCTTGCCGGTTTCCTCGGGCCGGAATTCGACCTCCACCGGCGCCGACCCAAGATCCTTGCCGGCCACCACGACGCGGCCGCCGGGTGGATCGGTGTAAACGTTGACGCGGGCCAGCGTACGCTTCAAAGCCAGTGCCGCTGACACGACATCTCCGCCGCCGAGTTCCGGCAGCGCGACCTGCATGCGGGAATTGTCATAGCCGTCCATCGACGCGGCGATTTCCACCCGCCGGCCGAGGTAGCTCGGATCCAGTTCGATCCGAAGCGGCGTGGCGCCCTTGAGCTCGCCGTCGATGCGTATCATGGCGTTGGGCGGATCCGTGGAGATGGAGACGATCTGCCCCGCCGGAACGAGTTCGTAGTCCAGGGCGAGCGGGCCGCCATCCTTGGGCGCGGTGACGCGCTCCCGATGTTCGGTGTACCCCGGTCGCCGCACGACCACCACGGGCTCGGTCGTCGGGTCCATCATCAGCGTCAAAGGACTGGCGCCGCGAAGCTCGCCGTCGATCAGCACCTGGGCGTCGGGGGGATTCGTGTTGACGCGCATCTCATAGGGCTGCCGCATGAGCGACACGTACGCCTCGGGCGCGCCCAGAAAGGCCGATACCGGCTGCTTCAGCGGGTGATATCCGGGCGCGGACACCTCGACGAAATGCCCTTCGAAATCCCCTTCGGGCAGGGAGAAATTCAGTTTGCCGTTGTCATCCATCGGCCCGAGTTCGAGGCCGTCAAGTTTGACCACTGCATGGGGCGGGGAGACCGCAAGCGCGACTGAGACCTTCGCCGCGGAACCGTTCGCCGACGGCGATCGTTCATTCGGCGTTTGCATTCGGATCGCGTAATAGGCGACGCTGAACGTCAGCAGCAGGCCGACGGTCGTGCCGATGAACAAGTCGCGACGCCTGCGGCGATACTTCGGCGTGCCCTCGGCGCTGAACGGCGGCGCAGGCGGCGTAAATCGATTGATGTTGACCCGGGCTCGCGACTCCAGCGCCTCGACCACGTCGTCGGAATCCTGCTTCCCGAGATTGCCCGTTCCCGATTTTTTGTCTGCTCCGTTTGCAGCCGTCATGGCCGCGAGCGCCGCGGCCGACTCCGCTTCAATATTCCGCGGCTTGGGGCGACGCGGCGTGGAGGGGCTCAGGCCGAGCGAGGCGACAGATGCGCTGCGCGACTCGCCGGACGCAGTGCTGGATGATTTCGATGTAACCGGCGCGGCGTCAGATTTGGGCGAATCGGCGGCATTCTCAGTCGCCGACGGATCGATCCAGCCCGGCAAGCCGCGAAGTTCCGTGCGCCGCTCCAGGAGCAGCCCGGGAGAGATGGGCGCGCCGATGCGATCCCGACGGCCGGACTGATCAGTCGTTGGCGCGATCGGCGGGCCATTCTTCGGCTTGGAAGACGTCGGAGTTTCGGCCGACGGCGTGGCCGCGGGCGGCTGATTCGAATTCTGGTCGGTGATCGTCGCGTTCCTGGTTCTGTCAGTACCACTCGCAACGGGCGTCGGCTTCGACGGGATCGTCGGCGTCGCGGGTGGCTCAGCGCTCTTTCGATTCGACGTCGCGGGCGGCGTCAATTCGGGCTTCGCCGCGCCCGCGGCTCGGTCGGCGGACGTACTCAGCGGCGATGAAGAGGGAGCAACAACCTGTTTTGCGCTCGCCACGAATGAGCGAGTCTGATCCAGAGAGGTAGACCGGCCGGCAACCGACGGAATGGACGGTCCGATCGTCTCCGGTGCCTTCGTTACCGTTCGCGACTCAGTTGAGTTGGGAGGAGTCTGCGCGACCGATGGCGCATCGGTCTTCGTGGAATTCGCAGTAACGGCCGGCTCGGCGGATCGGCGAACATCCGCCGGAGTGACACTGCTGAGGGCTTGGTTCAATTCGGCGGACGGGGTGGCCGCCGTCTCCCTCAGACGGAATCGAGGCTTGGGGGTGGAAAGGAATTCGTCATCCTCGTCCGGCATGCGATGACCGGCGAGAAGCTGATCGGCCCGAAGCGGCTGCACGATGCCGCGCAGCGTCGTTCGGCAGGAGAGACAGACGCCCTCGATCACCGAGACGGCGTCATCGGACTCCAATGCCCGGCCGCAACGTTCACAAAGCAGCGGATTCGCCACCGAAATCAAACCCTCCATGGTTTGATGAACCGGGCACCCGCCCTTTCCGAGCGCCCGATGGACCAAAGACCTCATCCTCTCATCGGCCGAGGCCGTCCCATAACTGTAACTCAGGCAGGTCTCCGCTGCTCTCCCATGATCAAAAATCCCGCCTTCACCCCCGGCCGCCACCCGCGGACCGTGCATTTCGCCCCCCTGGCCCTGAATATTGACACTACTTCATCCGTCTCAGAAACTGGGGATGGGTGGAATCCAACCTTCGACGTCGACGGCCATCGAGCGGTCCCCGGAAGTTCCCGTCCGGTGGGAAAAGCGAGCATTTCATGGCGGAAATCCAAGTCAAGTACGCCGACGGCCGCCGATTCAGCGTCCAACTCTCCAAGCCGGAGATGGTCATCGGCCGGGATGCGTCGTGCGACATTCCGCTCCAGGACGCCATCACCTCGCGCTTTCATGCCAAGATCTCGCGGAGCCACAACGGTGAATTCGCGATCCAGGACATGAACAGCAAGAACGGGATCAGCGTGAACGACAGTCCGGTCACCGCGCAGATTCTGCGCCACGGCGACCTCGTCGGCATCGGCAACTGCCAGATTACCTTCTTCTCTGAGAAGCAGCCTGTCGTGGTCATGCATGACACCCCGACGCATGCCACGCTCGGCGGGACCTCGGCGTGGAGGGCCGATCCGCACGTCGAACTCTCGCAGCGCCGCCTGAAGACGCTCTATGAGATGAATGAGCGGCTGACCGGGCGGTTCGACCGGGACAATCTGCTCAAGGAGCTGTTGAACGTCTGCGTCGAACAGCTTCGCTTTGAGCGCGCGGGCATCGCCCTGTGTCATGACAAGCAGAAGCCGATCGAGTGGATCCACCTCGTCAACCTTGGGCGCGACCCCTCGGGCGAGTTTCGAATCAGCCGATCGGTCGTCGATCGCTGCGTCCACCACGCGGAGCGCATTCTCATCAACGACACGGCGGCGGACGAGGTCGATCCGACGCAGAGCATGATCAGCAACAACATTCTCAGCGCCATGTGCGTGCCGATGGAATACCTCCAGGACGTGCACGGCGTCATCTACGGCGACCGTATCACGTCCAGCGGCGGCTACATGAAGGAGGACATCGACTTCTTCGCGGCGCTCGGCCGGCTCGGTGCGATGGGGCTTGCCAATGTACAGCTCGTCGAGGAAATCAAGAGCCGCAACCAGGTCGAGGCGCAGCTCAAGACGGCGCGAGAGATTCAGGCCAACCTCTTTCCGGCCGAGCCGCTTCGGCTCGATCACGTTCACATCGACGCGCTGAACGACCCCGGCCAGAAGGTCTCGGGCGACTACTACGATTTCTTCGTCCGGCCGGACGGCAAGATCGCGATTGTTATCGCCGACGTTGCGGGCAAGGGTCTGCCCGCTTCGCTGCTCATGGCCAATCTTCAGGCCGCGGTTCGGATCATCATGGATGAACAGACCGACATGGCGAAGACCGCGCAGCAGCTCAACCGGCTGGTGTGCCGGAACATCGGCGACTCGCGGTTCATCACCGGCCTGTTTGCACTGCTCGATCCGGAGAAGCGCACGTTTGAGTGCGTCAACGCGGGCCATCTCATGCCGTTTCGCATTCAGGGCCGCAAGGATCTTGAGCGCATCGAGATGGAGCCGACGCTGCCGCTCGGCATCGACCCGGAATTCGACTACCAGCCGGTTCGGTTCGAATTGCCGGAGCCGCCGTGCCTCATTCTCGCGTACACCGACGGCGTGCCCGACGCCGAGGACGACGAGGGCGTGCAATTCGGCGACCAGCGGCTCGTGCAGGCGCTGACCACGAATGTGGCGCAGGCGTCGGATGAGGTTGTGACGCGCGTTCGCCGGTCGATCAAGCAATTCACGCGGAATCATCCGCTGACGGACGATATCACGCTCCTGGCGATTGATATCCTGTGAGTCGGACGATCCAGCATCTCCCGATTTTCCCGCTTCTTCCCTGAACTCGGTGAGCCACCGGAAAAGTCCCGGCTCTAACTCGGTCGAATGTCCCGATCAGAGCCGGGCTGTCTCAGCCCGGTGGTGATATCCGGAATTGGTCCCGATTCATCAAGAGTGTGAACTGCTGCGCGCGGAGCGCTTCACCGCACCGGGACGGGGCGGCTCTGAGTTTCAAAATCGCTTCGGGCCCCAGATAATCCGCGTTCACTTTGATCCCCTGCAGGCCGAGAGTAACCATTTCATTCGCATGCCGCGCATTTGCCGTTAGACTTCTCCAACGTCTGACGACGCCGCGCGGCCGGCCTCTGCCTGCTGCGCCGCTGGACTTCACGCACTCAAACAGGGGAATTCACGAATGACCGCCATGACTCGTCGATCTCGCCGATCATCTCTCCAACGATCCACGCGATACGTCGCACTTGCGATGGCGATCCTCGCCGTCGATGCGGGTTGCGGCGCCTATGAACAGCTCATTCTTCGCCCGTCGCCCAATCTTCGCGCCACGCCGCAGGATTTCGGCTACGAGTCCGAGACGATCAATCTTCCGATGGATGACGGCACGATGATCAGCATCTGGCACTGTCGGACCACGGCGGAAACGCGCAAGGGCATTCTGCTCGTCGTGCCCGGCAATGACGCCAACAAGGGCCGCTACACCGCCGGACTGCCGCTCTTCGCCGACTTCGGCTGGGACATGATTCTCATGGACTATCCCGGCTTCGGCGAGAGCACCGGCACCAAGTCGCTCGACGGCCTCATCGAGAGCACACTCGTCGTCACCGACTACGCACTGAGCGAGTCCGACGTCGTCGTCGGCTACGGCATCAGCATGGGCACGCCGGTGCTGATGCGGGTGGCGGCGGAGCGGGACTTTACGGCCGTCATGTTCGAGAGCACGCTGGACCTCTGGGGCGAGGGATCGGGCATTGCGGAACGTTTCCTCGGCGAGAACCCGATCTTCCAGGGCTTCGATCTCATTTCGATCCTCAGCACGTCGGAGGATTGGGACACCAAGCGCTGGGCGGCGCTGGTGGAGGAGCCGAAGCTGTTCATTCATTCGCCGGATGACAACGTGACGCCGTTCGACACGATGTGGGAAGTCTACAAGGCGGCGCCGGCGCCGAAGTTCGTATTCGTAACGCAGGGTGAGCACGCGCTTCAGGTGTTTCTCGATCCAGTGCTCTACCGCGAGACGATCAACGGCTGGCTGGACGGCGTCCTGAACGCGGACCCGATTCTGAACGAGAAGTTTTTGGAGATCCTGGAACAGGAGACGCAGGCGGCGTTGGATGAGCTGGGGTTATAGAAATCCGGAATTGTCCTGGGTTGTTGGGTGGGAGCGATTACGAGGTGTCGCGCGTCAAGCGCCACACCTAGGAATCAGCGCTATTCAGGGCATCCTGAAAAATTCGTCAAGAAAAGCCCCGGGAGGGGCGGAAGAGTGTAGCCCACATCGCAAGATGTGGGAGAACCGGAATAATGGTGCCATAGCCCCGGCAGGGGCGAAAGAGGGTTGGCGATGGCCGCTCTCTTTCGCCCCGCTGGGGCTTTGCGTTTCGCGACTCACCCACCCATGACTCGCGTCATGGGCTACATTCTTTCGCCGCTACCGCGGCTGGGGAAGCGAGGCTGGAGCCAAGGACGCGATGATCGTAGAAACCGCGCAACACCGAAACTCGAAGAAAGCTGGAACGAGAGTGCCATAGCCCCG
>CALLKH010000693.1 GCA_938008425.1 uncultured Planctomycetaceae bacterium
CTGGACGTACTTGATGGCGCGATCGATCGTGGTCTTCGGAACGGCAATGCCGGCGTTTCGCGCGGCGCGAAGCGCCATGACTTGGCAGATCGTCACAGAAAGATCGGCATCCGCCCGCACGGGATGGTACCGCCAGCCGCCCTCGTCATTCTGCGTGCGAATAATCAGCGCCGTCGCCTTCTGGAGCTTCTCGCGCAGATCAGATCGCGGCGACATGCCGTACACCTCGGCGAGAAACACCGTCGCGAAGCCGTGGCCGTACATGGGGCCGTAGGAGGTCTCGGCCGTGATAAGGCCGGACTGCTCCGAGCAGGAATCCAGCACAAACTTCAGTGCCCGATCGACGACATCCGCGTAGCGACCACGCCCGGGAACGTTTCCATCCGCAACGAACGCGAGCGCGCCGAGCGAGGTGATGCCGACGTGACGGCCGTATTGCGACTGCCCGCCGAATGATCCGTCGGGAAGCTGCTGCTGAGCGAGCCATTCAAGGCCCTGATTCACGGCGGTTTCCAGCGCGGGCGCGGGGCGTTCGGACTTCGCGGGCGGACGATCAGTCCTGGGTGCATCGACGTTCTGGGGCGAAGGCCCCTCAACGGTCGGCGGTGGCTGATCGGCGGGCTCCTTTGCCGGATTGTTCGCCGGACCGCTCGCCGGCTCTTCCGCGCGAACAGACACACGGCCGAGCGAGACCAACGTCCCCACAGCGAGGAGGCCGAGTGCAGCGGCAGTTCGAAGTGATTGGCGTGTCATATCGCTCACCTTCGACGGATGGGGCTCATTCCCTCGACGCCTCGATCGCGAGATTTTGGTAATATCGGGTAATCTCGTCGCGGTATTTGGGCATGAACGACTCATCCAATCCCTGAAGCAGCGCCTCGCGCTCCTGCTCGGGCAGGAATCCCCATCTTCGAGCGAGATCGGTGCGGTCGGGACGGTCCTTGTTCTCAATCGCCTGCCCCCCACGCTCGGTCGTACCGCCCCCCCGCCTGTTGGCGGAGCCGGCTCGCGATTTTCGGTCCTGCTGCTGCGGACGATCATCTTTCCGCGGGCGGGCGGTCTTGCGCCGCGCGCTGGGATTCTGTTTCGAGGAGGCGGCCGACCGCTCGGCGGCCTCGATCATGGCGTCAAGTCCGGAAAGGATTTCCTTCTGGATTCGGCGGGTTTCGCGCCCGACGTCGTGGTCCGCGGCGATGCGCTGAGATGCCTGCCGCATGCGTGACACTGTCTCCTCGACCGCGTCCTTCGCACTGGACTTGCCGCCGGAGAGTTCCTCGAGCAGTTCGGGATCGACCAGATCGCGCTTCGAACGGCGCCTCGCAGGAGTTTGACGTCCGGCGTTTTCATCGTCATCTTCGACCTCATCGGACTCCGGCGGACTATCGGCATTCAATCGCACGCCCGCGGGCTGCGTGGTGACCGACTCACTCGGCGGACCCTGCAAATTTCCGCTTGCATCCGCCGGCAGTGAGATCATCGCCGCGCCGCCGAACACGATTACAAGCCCGGCCGCGCAGAAGAGCCCGCTGATGACCGTCCATTTTTCGTTCAGGCGATTCGTCATTGAATGCCTCCTTCACCGGCCAGTTGCTTCGCCATCTCGTGGATGGCCTGCTGATCTCGGCCGAGCTTCTCAATCTGCTCCTTCGCGGCATCCGCCGATTCAATGGAATCGGACACCTTGCCATCCAGCACCCGCGTCCGAGCGTTCACATCGAGCTGCAGCATTCGCAGCACCTTCAACTCCGCGAGCGGCGGCACCGGTCTGGACATGGTCGGTTCTCCCGCCCCGCCGCCGCCGCTTTCATTTTCGACGAATCGCTGTTCGGATTTCCTCGGCCGGCTCTCCAGCGCCCGGATCATCCGCTCCAGGTCGCCCATGATTTCGATCTGCAGCGTGACGGCGCTCTCGACATCAAACTCCGCCAGTACCGACGCCGCATCCTCGATCGAGAGACCCAGGTCCTCACACACGCGCAGGAAGACGATGCTCCCCGTCATCTTCTCACTCACGACGCCAAGCGGCTCCGAAAGCGCCGCCTGCCGATCCCCGAGTCGCTTCAGCTTTGCCTTATCCGACCGCTTCAGTGTCGCGCCGTCCACGCGCAGCGCCGTCCGCACGGCCTCAGTCTCCACGCGAATCGCCGCCTGCATTTCACGAAGACTCGTCAGGTCTTCAAGAATGCCGGCCATCGAGCGCTCGGCCGTTTCGCGATCGACGCGCTCCTGAAGCGCCGCAAGTGCGTCCAGCGCCTCCTGCAACGACACCCGTGCCGCGCCCTGCTCGACGCGCGCCGACGCCACATCGCCGCGACCGATGGCGGAAGACGCCGCCTCCATCTGCGCGACGGCCGTCAGCATCGCAAACTGAGCGGCGAGTCCATCAGAATCTGTGACTTCGATTCGCTTCGCCACCGCCTCGGTTCTTCGCGCAAGCGTGTACTGCCGCTCGGTCAGGCGCTCGGCGACTTCCGATCGCCATTCGGCCGTCGAGAGGTCGCTGGCCTCGTCTTCCAGAACAGTCTGCGTTCGAATCAGCTCCCTGACGGCCTCAAGAAGCCCGGCGAGTTCGCGAGCGAGCGCCGCCAGTTCACGATCCGGCCGCTCATCGAGTGCCGCGATCATGGCTCTCAGCGCGGACGCGGCGGCGGACTGGGTTGACTTGGCGCTGCGAAGCCGAAGTTGCTGAATGTCAGCGGCGGCAGCGGCCATCTTGGTCGCCAGGCCCTGGTCGCTTCCGATGGCGACCGCCCGCTCCAGCGCTCCCGCTGAAATCAGGTCGGTGCCGATCAGCGACGCCGCCATATTGGTCATGCCGTGAATCAGCGCGGTGGCTTCGTCGCGAAGCAGATTCTGCGTTCGCGCCGCATCCTCGACGGAATCGCGCTGCGGCTCGGAGAGTTCGTCCATCGCCCGCCCATCGACGGCGACCGCGATTCTGACGCAGGCTCGCGACAACTCCTCCTGCCGGTCGAGCAATTGCCGAAGCAGCCGGGCGATGTCCGCGAATTCATTCCATTGCTCCAGGCCGTCCAGCATTTCGGCCATCTCGGCGATGGAACGATCCTGCGCCGCCGCCGCGACGGCCAGCGATTCATGCTGCGCGCCGGCCGCCTGCTCCTCGGCCGCCTGGGCCAGCGCGACCGCGGCATCGCCCAGACTCTCCTCCGCGAGGCGCGTCATGCTTCGCTCAAGCCGGTCGGCCTGCATGTTCACGTCGAGACGCGACGCCTGATTCTGATCCGCGCGTCTGGAAATCTCGCGCAGCTTCTCCGCCGCTTCCCGGGTGTTCTGCGCGAGCCGTTGAATCTCCTGCGCCAGGCGAACACTCCGCTCGCGATCAGCCTTCGACATCGCCTGTCCGGTTGAGGGTCCCTCATCCAGCCGGCCCGTCTCCGTGCGCGACACCTGCAATTCAGCCAGCAATCGCCGAAGCTGCGCGCCCGTCGTCGTGAGCGATTGGCGAAGCGACTCGCGAAACTCGGCTTCGGACACGATTCGAATGCGACGCCGACTGGACCGTGTCGGCGCGTGTCGCTCGCCGCCGAGATCGAAGTTGTCAACGGCATCAAACGCCAGTTCGAGCACCATGCCGCGTTCCAGCAACCGATCGAGCGATCGAAGCGGCCACCCCTGCGACCGATCGACCACCCGTGCGGCCGCCACCCCATCGGCCTGGGATTCCTCGACATTCGGGGCCGTCGCGGGTTCACGGCGATCGGCATCTTCAGTCATTGCCCGGCTTTCATCTCCCGCCAGATCAAGAACCGGAACAAGTTCTTCGCCATCAATGCCCACGACCATTTTCAATCCCGTCACGCCGAAGTCATCCAGCGCCCGCACGCGAAGATCGACCACGCCGCGCGCCGTCATTTCGATATCCGAAGCCGGCTCGAACACGTCGACCGACGGCGGTTCATCCTCTCGAACAATCATTTCCACCGGACGATCGGATCGCGACTCCAGCCCGCTGTCGTCGACGAGCTGAATCTGAAACGATTCGCTTCGATCCACGGGAAAGTCTCCCGCCAGAATGCTTGGGGCCGTCTCATTCGCGACGAGTTTGAAACGGTCGCCATCCGAGAACACCAGTTCACCGCGGTGCACGGTCGATGGCGCGCCCGCGTCACGGCGGGCGGTCGCCTCGATGCGAACCACCGAGCCTCGAACCACCCTCAGCGGCTCCTCACCGACGGTCAGTGTGACCGGAGGCATTCCGGCTGCATACGGCGGAGGAGAAACGACCGCATGAGCGCCGGCCAGTTCCGGCCGTCGAGCGACGCGAATCATGAACATTCTTTCGCGCGTGTCGTCGTCGCCGGCGACAAACGCGTACTCAATCGGCGCCCGCACATCCTCGATGGTGAAACGATAGATGCCGCCGGTGTCACGCAGCATCGGCGTCCGCCGGCGCGATCCGCCTGGCGTGCCCCACTCGATATAGGCCCGAAGGTACTCGTGATCTCCCCGAACGACGCGCATGCTCGCGGTCACGCCCTCGCCGAACGCCGCAGCCATATCCTGCGTCAGCGGATCAATCTGAACCCGACGCGGCCATTCAGCCGGCGTCCAGGGTGTCAGCAGGCGCGAGCGACCGATCATGGCGAGTTCCGGCGCCTCGCGGTGCACCAACACCACGGCAATGACGACAGCCATGGCCAGCACAACGGCGCCCAACGCGCGACGCGGATGCAGTCCCCGCGTCCACTCACCGGCCGACGCCCGCTCTCGCCATGCGGTAACCAACTGATCGCGAAGCTCCGGTGCACCGATGCCGTGTCCTTCAAGAAACGAAACCGCGCTCGCGAGACCCTCTCGTTTTTCGACATCCAGCGCGTCGATTCGAAGCGCCAACTGCTCAAGTGGAATCGGCGCCATCAGCGGCCGGAGAATTCGCCGCCAGGTCCAGTGCGTCGCCCAGGCGCCGCCGAACGCCAGCACGATCGCGCGAACAAACCATGGAAAGCTCACCCACCAGTCGAGCAACAGAAACAGCGCAGCGGCCGGCACCAGGATCGCCACGCCGCGCGAGAGTCCATCCAGCGCCAGCAGCGCGCGAACGCGCCTTCGCAGCGTTTCCAGGCTCTTCAGGATGTCGCCGTCTCGGTTCGCCATGGTTAAACCAGACCGATCCCCTTTCGTATGATCCACTCGGAGGCGATCAGAACGAAAAACACAATGAGCATAAGCCGCGTATCCCAGACCGATTCCTCGACGTCCGCCGGTATCTGAATGCTTCTATCAGGAATCGCGCGCGTCAGGCGCTGCCAGTCGCCGCCGAGCGGCATCGAAATGCCGCCGCTGCCTGACGCCAGCATTTCCAGAAACACCGGGTCAGATTCGATCAGGTCGCGCTCGCGATCCACGTGAACGACCGAGATGACCCGCGCCGGCGGCGATGTGCCGCGGCCGTCATTCTCCAGCGTAAGCGTGAGTTGACCGGATCGGGTCGGCGTGAATTCGCCGATCGCGCGGTTCGCGCCGCGGCCGTCGCGCCGAAGTTCGACGCGCATGATCGGCTGATCGCGCTCATCCCTTACCATGACCGTCGGCGCAACCGGCAAAGAGACGCCGGAGTCGGACTCATCCGACAATTCGACGCGAACCGCGCGGCCGAGGTCATAACGCCGCCGATCGGTCTCGAGCCGCAATCCTCGCTCGCCGAATTTTCGGCCGCGGGCAAGCGTTCGAATGATCTGAACCCACACGTGGTTGTAGTAGCTTTCGCCCTCGTACTGCCGCCAGCGCCACAGATCGTCGCTGCCGAGGTAAAACGTCCGGCCCTTGCCGAATCGACCGAGCACCGCGAGCGGTGTCTCGTCGCGCGCCCTTTGATCGGCCGGCAGCGTCGCCAGCACGACCGCGCCGGGCTGAGGACCCGCCACCGACGCGTGCCAGTACCATCCGGGCAGCGCGGCCGGCATCTGCGCCGACCCATCGGCGACATCGTCCATGGCGAATATGACATGATCCTGCCCCTCGACGGTGAGCCGCGGGCGCCAGGCGTCGGTTATGACGTCATCGGCCTGCCGCACGATGGCGGTCTCCAGCCGGACGGGCAGGAGCTTTTCGAGCCGGGTCCGGCGCAGGGCGTCCGGCATGTTTCGCTCGCCCGCGACAAACGCGAGTCCGCCACCGGCGTGGGAAACGAAATCAACGAGCATCGATTCCTGAACCGGACTGATCCAGTCGCCGCGCGGATCGACGTCGCCAAGAATGATGACGTCGTACTGATTCAATTCCTCGACGCTTCGAGGAAACTGCGCGATCGGCCGCGTGCCCTCCTGCGTGAAGCCGGGCGTCGCGCTGAGCAGCAGGCACGAGCTGTCGATCGTCGGCTCGCGGAGCAGGACATTCTTCAGGAAGCGGTATTCATAGCGCGGAGCGTCGTCGATGAAGAGCACCGAGACCCGCGCATCGTGCGCCGTCAGCGCAAGCGCTGCGGCGTTGTTCTCGATGTTCTCTTCACCGGGCGTCGGCGCCACTTGCGCAATGAGCCGTTTGAGCCCGGATGTCATCGGACGATAGACCAGCCGGCCCCGAAACGCAGTTTCACCGGCGTCCAGCGTCCGCTCGAACTGTGCCACGACCTCGCCGGAGTCCCGATCCTGCAACTCGACTCGAACCGGAATGCGGGTGTCAAATCCCTTCAACTCCATCTGCACGTCTACGCCGACGGTATCCGACACGAACACGTGCTCGGCCGCATGAACGCGAACAATCTCAATATCCCGCCGCGGCCGCGCCGATCCGACAGCCACAGCGTGAATCGGAATCAGTCGCGCGTCGGAGGCGCGCAGCGCGGTTTCAAGGCCGCTCTGCGCCGTCTGCCGGCCATCGGTGAGCAAAATGACGCCGGCGAGCCGCCGACCCTGCATGGCATCGAGTACCTGCGAGACCGCGGCCGTGACGTTGGTGAGCCGTCCAGCGGGGGTGAGAGACTCGATCCGCTCGCGCACCGGCATCACGTCATCCGGCGTTCGAACCTGGCCCAGTCGCGAAGCGGTGGCGTCGAAGGTCCAGAACTCAACCTCATGACGATCAAGAAGCGGCCCGACGAGGCCCACCCGATCATCAAACAAGGCGCTCGTGGCCTGGCGCCAGCGCTTCTCCTGGACCGCGCGACTTCCGATCGATCCTCCGTTGACGGCCGACAGATCGTCGCCGCCGCCCGTCGTGGCGATGCCGTCAATCGTCGTCATGCTGAGCGACGTGTCGAGCAGGACGGCGACCACCGAGGGCTCGATCTCGTTCTTCTGAAGCACGAGCACGGGGCGGCCAATGACGAACAGCACCGACATGATGACGCCGAATCGAAGCGGCATGAGAAGCCAGCGCCAGCGCGAGGCGACGCGCCGCCGCCGGTAGGTTCGAAAGACGAACACCGCCGCGATGATCGCGCCAAACAGCATGATCCACGGCGCCGGCGTGGTGTCGAAGCGCAACGTCAGCGGCGCGCCGTCGTTCAGACGGATGCGGTCGAGCCCCAGGAGCCATTCGATGGCGCGCATCATGATTTGGGTCCCGCGTTCGTCGCGACAAAGGTCTCAACCAGCACCAGCAGAACCAGCAGGTACATCGCCGGTCCGGCGAATTCAGTGGCGGCGGCGCGAACGACGCGAGCGTCCGGCTCCGACACCGCGCGAAGAATGGCGGTCTCGTCGCCGAAGAAGTTTCGAACCGCTTGATCGTCCGCAGCGCGCAGATCGCTCTCGTCCTCACGCACATTGACCGCGAAGAGTTCGACGACGTCACCCTGCTTCATCCGATAGACGCCCGGCTCATCGGTCTGATCAAACCTCAGCGCCAGCGCGTCGGCCGCCGGCTCCACATTGGCGGAGCCGGCCGTCCCGTCGGGACGCAACACCGCAATCGCTTCATTCAGCGCGATCGAACGCGGCCGACTCACCAGCGGCTGGCCGGCATAGAGATTCAGCCGGGCGGCATCCTCACCCGCTGCAAAGGCCGTCAGACCCAGCGCGAACGGCACGAAGTCCGGCATCGCGGGCAGCGAGCTTTCTTTCATCGTGAGGCCGGCCGGCACGACCACGACGCGGCCGCGACCGATTCGCCGAGTCAGCAGCGCGGGATCACCGGTCGAGAATTGCAGAGGGACGAGCGTCGCAATGCCGTCGGGCGAATCACCCGTGGCCGGCACGATGAGCCTGCGATAGCCTTTGAATTTCGCGAATGTCAGTCCGCCATCGTCAGATCCCTGAAAATCCGCAACGATCGGGTGAGCGGCGTCGACAATCTGCAGGTGATGGCGTGCGTCGTCACCGGTGGGCGGGCCCGCATCGCCGATGGCCGCCCACGACGCGGGTTCCGGAACATCGGACGCAATCGGCGCAGAGGAACTCTCCTGCGGCTTTAGATTGATTGAGGCATTGCTGTTCGCGACGGCTTCCGGCTTGGATGTCATCTGAAATGCAAACTCATTGTAATGGTTCGCATCGACGCCCTCGCCGAGCACCATGACGAGACCGCCGCCGTCGTTTACGAACCGATGCAGCCGCTGCCAGGCGCGCGATGAAAGCCGGGGAACATCGCCGAGCACGACAACCCGAAAATCGCCAAGCAGTTCGGACTCAATGTCGCCCGGCGCAATCGCGCGGCACTGGAAGAACCCGCCCGACCTCTCGGCCGACGTTTCATCGACGACACTCTTGGAGGTAACAGCGGTTCGGAGGTAAAACAGGCTCTGATCGATCGCCCGAGCCGCGGTATCACCCTCGACCAGCAGCACCGGCAACCGGTCGGTCACTTCGACGGCCAATCGACAGACATCATCCTCGGAGAGTGCATCACCCGCCGTCGATTGCAGCGACGCGACGACGACATGACCGCCGGAAGATTCGAACGTCACCTCGGCGTGATCGTCGTAAACCGCCCGCGGCGCGAGCGACCCCACGGTACGCGTTGCGATCAACTCTCCATCGACGCTGATCTGCACCTTCGCCCCCTCGGAGGGCTCATCCGCCTCATTCGTCACGCGATAGGCAATTCGCACCGGCGTACCGGGACCGATGACCGGGGACTCCATTCGAAGGCCGTGCAGCGAGAGATTGCGACGAATGATCGGTCCGAGATCAACCACAACCACGCGATCGATGTGTTCGTGCGAACGCCCGGTGGCGGCCGTCGGAATCGACGACGCCGTGCGGTCGGTGAAGACATAGACGGTTCGCGATCCCACAGAACCGGCGCCCCTCGAAAGCACGTCATCCGCGCGATCGAGCGCCCCGACCAGGTCCGTCGCTTCGGCCGAACATCGGGCCGAATCCAGCAGTTGACGAACGATCGCCGCGTCGTGGACGGGATGATCGACCGCGGCGGCGGCGGGCAATGAGGCCGTCACGAGCGCCGCGCGATCGCGATCCTTCATGGCATCAAGAAGTTCAATGGCCTCGGCGCGAGCGGCGTCAAAGGCCGTCAATCCGTCTTCGCGCCGGGCACGCATCGAGAGACTGTCGTCCAGAACAATGACCCGGTCCTGCGCGACTGTTGTCGACATCCAACCGGTGCGCGGCGAAGAGACGAAAGGCCGGGCGATCGTCACGCCCAGCGCGATCAGCACCAGCGTGCGAAGGGCGAGCAGCAGCCAATGGTCCAACAGGATGCGTTTCTGACTCGCGCGATGTGCCCGCAGGAGAAACATCGTGGCCGCCCAGGGCTCGACGCGGTGACGTCGGCGGTTGATCAAATGAATCACGACCGGCGAGAGCGCGAGCGCCGCCGACACGGCCATGATTCCCGGATGTACGAACCACACAATCGTTCCTCACTTCAAGCCGCTTTCCCCCATCCCCTTCAGCGACGATGCCGGGCGCGCTTGGCGCGCATCGCCAGGTAGGTGCTCAGCGCGAAGCTCATGCGCTCGCGTGTGCTGAGCACTTCAAAATCCGCCTCCTGGGCGTGGCAGCCCTGGCGAAGCGTCCTGGTGAACAATTCAAGCTCCTGCAAGTAGCGCTCCCGCATCAGCCGGGGCTCGGTGAGCACGGGGCCGACGCCCTCCATGCCGTTGAACCGGATCGGCTGGTCGAACGGGAAGGTCAACTCGGCCTCGTCGAGCACCTGAAGCACGATCGGCTCGTGGCCGCGGTGACGCAGGTGCTTCACCCCCCGGAGAATGTCCTCGGGATCCGAGAAGAGATCACTCAGGAAGATGATCAGGTGATGTTCCTTGAGGCGCTCGGCAAGTTCATCCATCACCGCCCGCACGGATGTCTTGCCATCGCCGGAGGCGGCATCGAGCTCCGAGACGATCAGTCGCCACTTGCTCGGGTGGCTCGAGGCCCGGGTCAGTTTTCGCAGCTTGGTATCAAACACGCCGAGCGACACCGCGTCGTTCTGCTTGAGGGCGAGATAGGCGATGGCCGCGGCGGCGGTCGTGGCGTATTCACGCTTCGAGAGCGGAGAGTCGGCGTGCTGGTAATTCATCGACTCCGAGCAATCGACGGCCAAGAGCACGCGGAGGTTCGTCTCCTGCTCAAACTGCTTGATGTAGTGCTTGTCCGTCCGCCCGTAGACTTTCCAGTCCAGCGTTCGCAGGTCGTCGCCCTGGCAGTATTTTCGATACTCGGCGAACTCCACCGCCACACCCTTGAGCGGCGAATGGTGCATGCCGCTCATGAATCCCTGCACGACGAGACGGGCGCGAAGATCGAGCCCGCGGATGTTCGCCAGTGCGGCGGGCTCCAGATAGGACTGAAATTCGGGCGAATGTTGAACCATGGACGCCCCCCTACTTCGCGTCCAGCACGCGCCCCGCCCCGATCGCGTCGAGATCGGGCGTTTCGGCGCGAGGCGTGTCGGCGAGCAGCATGTCCACGATCCGATCGGACGAGATGCCGTCCACCTCCGCGTTGAAGTTGGTGACAATGCGGTGACGCAGCACGGGATGGGCGACCGCGACGACGTCATCGGTGGCGACATAATTCCGGGCCGAGAGAATCGCCCGCGCCTTGGCGGCCAGCACCAGGTTCTGCGACGCGCGCGGCCCGGCGCCCCAGCCGACATAGTCCTTGATGAACTGCGGCGCCTCGGGGCTCTGCGGCCGGCTCTGACGCGCCAGTTTCATGGCATATCGCATGACATGATCGGCGCAGGGCACGCGCCGCACGACGGTCTGAAGTGCGAGTATGTCCGCGCTCGCGAAGACGCGACTCAGCTGGGCATCCTCGCCCGACGTGGTCATGCCGATGATGCGAAGCTCCTCCTCCTCGGTCGGGTAGTCGACCAGAACCTTGAACATGAACCGATCGAGCTGCGCCTCGGGCAGCGGATATGTGCCCTCCTGCTCGATGGGGTTCTGCGTCGCCAGCACGAAGAAGGGCTGCTGCAACCGGTGGGTGAATCCGGCGGCCGTCACCTGGTGTTCCTGCATGGCTTCCAGAAGCGCTGCCTGCGTCTTGGGCGGCGTGCGGTTGATTTCGTCCGCGAGAATGACATTCGCGAAGATCGGCCCCTGCACGAAGCGAAGTGCACGAACGCCGGTCGTCTTGTTCTCTTCAATGATCTCGGTGCCGGTGATGTCGCTCGGCATCAGGTCCGGCGTAAACTGAATGCGATTGAAAGACAGGC
>CALLKH010000694.1 GCA_938008425.1 uncultured Planctomycetaceae bacterium
ACGGTGACGCATTTTGACGCCTATTCAGTCGGGAAGTGGAGCAGAACGTTCCGCTATCACGAAATAACGATCAGCGACGAACAGGACTTCATGCCTGAGTTGCAGCCCGATCAGGGCATCATCACCGGCATCGTCTCATTCGGCGAGGACGCCGAGGGCGAGATGTACATCGTGAGCGTCACCGGCGGCATCTATAAGCTCGTCTGTGAAACGATTCCGACTTGTGGAGACGGAACGGTCGGCCCGGGTGAACAGTGCGACCCGCCTGACGGCGTGAACTGCGACTGCATGTGTCAGGTCGTCGACAACTGCACGCCTGTCTTCGAGGACAACTTTCAAACCAATCTGGGTTGGACGACGTCGTCCATCACGGCGGCCGACGGACTCTGGGAGCGTGGCGTACCGGTAGCCTGCACGTCGCGCGGGGCGCCCGGCACCGATTATGACGGTTCGGGGCAGTGCTACCTGACCGGCAATCACACCGGCACCAACAATAACTGCAACAGCGACGTGGACGGCTCGACGACGAACACCTCCGGCAGCGTCATTTTGACGTCGCCCGTGTTCAACTTGTCGCAGGGCGGCCAGATTCGCTATGCCTACTGGCTCATGGACACCCCCGGCGGCGAACTGGGCCCCGGCGACGGCCTGACCGTCGAAGTCTCCACAAACGGCGGCACGAGCTGGACGCTGGTTCGATCCTACACCACGGCGATCGCGCAGTGGCGAACAGATGCGCTCATCGTCGGCGCCGGCGGTGTCGCGCCGGCCAGTGCGACGATGCGCGTCCGGTTCACGGCGACCGATGCGTCGCCCGGAGACGTTGTCGAGGCGGCCGTGGATGCGTTTGAGGCCTGCGTCGTCGACAACTTCGCCGATTGCAACCTGAACTGCATCAACGACAGCGAGGACATTGCCACGCTGGAGAGTTTCGACTGCAACAACAACGCGATCCCCGACGAATGCGAACAGGGCGTCGCGCCGTGCGACTGCAACAATAACGGCGTGAACGACGCGATCGATGTCTCGTCCATGACCAGCGCCGATTGCAACCAGAACGGCACGCCGGACGAATGCGACATCGCCGCGAATGCGGCGCTCGACTGCGACGGCGGCCCCGTTGGCGTCGCCGCGGCCGGTCAGGTCCTGTTCGGTTCGACCTGCATCTCGTGTCACAACACGAACGGGACCGGCGGATCGGGCACGCCGTGCGGCGGACCGTGTCCGGGACCGAACCTGCGCAACAAGTCGCGCGTGCAACTCTGGAACAAGCTCCTGCCGCCGACGACCCATCCGGGCGGCGCGCATCCGGAGTACACCCAGCAGGACTTCGCCGATATCGAAGCCTTCCTGGCGGATGCGGGTAGCCGTGGTCGCCCCGATCGCGTGATCGATTCGTGCCAGACGCTGGCCGATTGCGACAATGACAACGCGTCCGACGGCTGCGAGCTGGAAGCCGGTACGCAGATCGACGCCGATTACGACGGCATTCCGGACGACTGCACAGCGCCCTGCGGCGCCGCGGATGGCGACATGAACGAGGACACACTGGTCGATGGCCAGGACCTCTCGATCTTCGTGAGCGGAATCCTCGGATCGCCGACGCCGGGTGAGGTTTGTCATGGCGACTTCAGCGGCAATGCGTTGCTGGATGTCGCGGACGTCGATGGCATGGTGGCCGCGCTATTGGCGGGGCCGTGATGGGTCGATCGTGACGTTCGGCGCCCCCTAAGGGGGCGCGCTTCCGGATCCCCGACGTGTTGAATCTGTCGGGTCAGTCTCTGACTTCTTGCGGCGGGGAAGGCGATGAATCTCATCGCTTTCCCCGCCTTTTTTTCCCTCGCTGTCGGCCGGCCCAAGCCGAGTCCTGGTTCGGACGATATACTTCGGGATTCGCCTCGAATTGGAGGCGGTTCGAGTCACCACCCGGTAGGAGTTTGCGAGTTCATGGAACCGACGTACGCCATACTCGGCGCCACGGGCGCCGTAGGACAGGAATTCATCGACATTCTCGTCGCGCGAAAGGTCCCGCCCGGTGAGGTGCGCCTGCTTGCGTCGGCCCGCTCGGCCGGCAAGCGCGTTCGCTACGGCGATGGCGACCTGACCATCGAGGCTGTATCGGCCCAGAGCTTCAAGGGCGTCAAGATCGGGCTGTTCAGTGCGGGGGCATCGGTCAGTCGGGAGTGGGCGCCAGTGGCGATCGACGCGGGGGCCCGCGTCGTCGATAACAGCTCGGCGTTTCGAATGGACCCCAACATTCCGCTGGTGATTCCCGAGATCAATCCCGATGCCATCGGTTCGGCGTCGATCATCGCGAACCCGAATTGTTCGACGATCATCATGAACATGGCGGTGTGGCCGCTGCATCGGGAGAATCGCGTGCGCCGGATCGTGGTCAGCACCTACCAGGCGGTGAGCGGGGCGGGCTGGCAGGCGATGGTCGAATTGCAGGATCAGACGCGCGATGTTTTGGCCGGCAAGAAGGCAGAACCGAAAGTTTTTCCCGTGCAGAGCGCCTTCAACCTGTTCAGCCACAACACCGCCATCGGCGACGACGGCTACAACGTCGAAGAGACCAAGATGATCAAGGAGACCCGGAAGATCTTCGGCGACGACGCGATCGCGATCACCGCGACGTGCATTCGCGTGCCGGTGCTGCGGGCCCACAGCGAGTCGGTGAACCTTACCTTCGAGAAGCCGATGTCGGCCGAACGGGCGCGCGAGATTCTTTCGAACGCGCCCGGAGTTCGGCTGGTGGATGATCGCGCCGCGAATCGTTTCCCGATGCCGGTCGATGCGTCGGGCCAGGACGACTGCCTGGTGGGCCGGATCCGACAGGATGTGAGCCAGCCCGATGGCTGCGGGATCGACCTGTTCGTCTGCGGAGATCAGCTTCGAAAGGGCGCGGCGCTGAATGCGGTGCAAATCGCTGAGAAGATTCTGGGCGTCTGATTGAAACTGGCAGACCGATGAGGGCCTGGCATTTGCTTCAGTTGCGGATTGCCAGTCGCGTCGATGCGAAGCGAAGACCGTCAGAGCCGGGCTGTCTCAGCCCGGTGGCTGCCGATGTCGAAATCTAATCGAAGTGTGTGAACCGAACCCGGTTTCGAATCACCACCGCCCCGAGGACGGGGCGGCTCGGATGACGTTGCGCGTCGTCGCGCGTCGTCGCGCGTCGTCGCGCGATCAGAGCCGGGCTGTCTCAGCCCGGTGGCTGCCAATTCCGAAATTCAATCGAAGTGTGTGAACCGAACCCGGTTTCGAATCACCACCGCCCCGGGGACGGTGCGGCTCTGATGATCGCGATCATTCCCACGTCATTTGACGGCGTTGGCCCAGCCCGCTCAAAAGGTCACTTCAAATCGAGTTTCGTCAGAAGCGTCGCGGTAGGCCCCGTGCGGATCAACGGCGCGTCTTTGACGCTGCGGCCGGCTTGACGGTCGGCGGCGGGGGCAGATCGGGCCACTTCACCAGCAATCGACACGCCTCATCGATCTTGTTCTTGGGTGATGGCATTTTGCCGTGGCCGTTGAAGAACACCGCGAAGGCGAGCCAGCGCCCGGTTTCGGTCTGAACATAGCCCGCGAGAGTCCAGACGTTGTTGATGTAGCCCGTCTTGGCGAAGATGCGATCGCGTGTGGCCGGCTCGCGAAGCCGCTTCTTGAGCGTGCCTTCATCGCCCGGCGTTGCCAGCGAATTCTTGAACACATCAAATCCCGGCGGGGGGCTCTTGTACATGTAGCGAAGCACCTGCGTCGAGGCGTTGGCGCTCAGGCGGTTGTATCGCGAGAGGCCGCTGCCGTCGTCGATCGTGATCTGGTTCGCCGGCACGCCCACCTTTCGAAGAAACGAGTGAACGGCCGATCGTCCGGTGTCCCAGCTGCCGACCTGGCCATCGGCTGCGCCGAGCGTCTTGAGCAGCGTTTCGGCGAACATGCCGCGGCTGTCCTTGCCGCATCGGCGAAGCGCATCCGCGAGCGACGATCTGTGGACATGTGCGATGTGAACCTCGGCCGGGAGTCGGCCGTTGGCGAGGCGAACGCGCTCGCGCACGACTTCGCCGCCGACCTTGATTCCGTTCGTTGAGAGAATCGTTTTGAACACGCTGCCGAAGTAGAGGCCCGGGTCGCGCACGGTGATCTTGTCGAGCAGCCCGCCCTTGGCGACGCCGCCGCGCACCTGGAGCGTATCCGAATCGCGCGGCCGGTTGACCGAGACGCTGTTCTTGCTGGCGGTGACGGTTTTGTTGTCGACTTTCAGGTACGTGTTGCCGGGCACCATCTGGACCTTGGCGCGCTTGCCCGGTGCGGCGGGGGTGACCATCGTCTTGACACAGTTCTCGGCGAAATTGAGGCCGCCGACCGGCGCTTCGTACCACGCCTGAAACTGATTCTTCGGCCAGTTCGGATGGGTGAAGACCTGATCAAAGATCGAATCATCGACGACGATGTTTCCCGGGATCTGCTTCACGCCCGCCTTCTTCACGGCCTCGGCCCATTCATGGAGTACGGCGGTGATGCTCGTGCCCTGCTCGACGGC
This sequence comes from uncultured Planctomycetaceae bacterium, assembly GCA_938008425.1. Classification (GTDB taxonomy): domain Bacteria; phylum Planctomycetota; class Phycisphaerae; order UBA1845; family UTPLA1; genus JADJRI01. The sequence continues at coordinate 4,540 of CALLKH010000694.1, forward strand.
CATACGATCATCGCCGAGCGTCGGATCGCCGCTGCCGATGATGATGAGGTCGCGCTCGCGAATGGCGATGACGGTCTGATACTTGTAGTCGGCCCCCAGCGTGTCGATGGCCGCCGCCATGACGATGAGCTTCATGTTGCTGGCGGGGATGATGGCCTCGTTGGCGCCGCTCGCGTAGATGATCTCGCCCGTTTCGGCGTCGATCACCTGGGCGCTGACATCGGCCTTGGCCCCGGGCGGAATGGCGAGAATCGCGTCGAGTCTCGCCTTGAGAAGGGCCTGCGGTGCGACCCTGGGTTCGTCAGCGCCGACCGGCACCGCGAACAGGGCCAAGACGACGGCCACAAAAGCGGACGTCGCGCGGGCGCGAAAAGGCCTGTGAGTTGTCGCATACGATGTGGGCATTGGATATCGGTCTCGGCGAATCATGGTCTCGGATGTTACGGATTGGTTGAGGACCTGCAAGGCTTTGACTTGCCCCCAGTGTCGCAATAAACTCGATTGGAGTCTTCCCACCCCAGCGCGGGAACGGATTTCTATCCGTATCGGTCGTTTCTCGCCCGTTTCGTTAACGACGTCGAAGGTTTGACGGCGCGAACCCGCGTGGCGGGGATCGGGCGATGCGCGGCGAATCGCCGACCGTGGATCAGAAATATCCGGGGCTGGCGCAAGGGGCGGATTCGTTAGAATCGGGTGGGTGCGGGACGATCCACGGCTCGCCGCCGCTCAGAGACGACGGTGGATATCAAAACCATGACCGGGCAGACGATTCTCATCATCTTTGACGGCGCGGATGAGACCATCTGCGACTGCGGCGAACTGATGATGAATCAGGGCGCCAAGGTGCAGTGGGTGCCGGACGTTTACACCGCGATGGCGCAGTTCGCCTCTGGAAACGTCCCCGAGCGTGTGATCGTGGATGTCCGGCAGCTCGATGAGTTCGAACTGGCCTTTCTCGACCTCGCCCCGCGGTATTACCCCGGAATTCATGTCACCATTCCCGAACTGGACGGTACAGCCGAACGGCTCAGCGGCCGATCGGGCAAGTTCGACATTCTGACGATCACCGAACTCAACGACGAATTTCTCGGCATCCGCGCGGCCGTGACGGCCGAGGAGCCCGACGACGCCGAGGTGGTGGAGTGGGCCTCCGAGGAGCCGGTCGAGGAACCGCCGCCGGCAATTGAAGCGAACGCCGGGCACGACGCGGGCTCTGGCGACGGCGCCGCGTCGCAGCCCGAACTGCGCGACGACCGGGTTCCAGGAGACGACGGTTTGTCCGCGGCTCCCGAGGAATCGGCCGAGGACGATCCGTTCGCCGCGATCGGCCTCGAAGAAGAGGCCGAGTCGGTTGAATTTGATGACGACGACCTGCCCGAGGGCTACGCCGATCTTGCGGACGATGAGAGCTCGCCGGTTGATACCGTTCGGCCGGCCGGTTCGCGGCTGTCGACAGACGGTCGTCAGAATGAGATCGAGTCGGGTCCGCCTTTGCACGAGGCGGTCCGCCAGCGGATGGCGGGTTCGCAGGCGACGCCGAGCCGCCGGGTTCCGCCCGGGGGCTATCCGCTGGGCGGCGGCCCCGCGCCGGCCGCGGGCGGACGTAGTGACGAATCTGTGACACCTGAGGAGCTGGACGCGCTACTGAGAAATGACCGGGAATCCGGATTGCGCGGACTTGGAGGCGAGGCCTGAAGTGCGTGACGACGTCGGCGAACCTCGGCTGCTGGTGATACACGATCTCGATCGTCTCGGCCCTCCCGTGCGCGAAGCCTTCGCGCCGCGACCGATCAGCGGCGTGCGCAGTTATCTCGCCGGCACCGCTGAAATCCCGCGTTCGCCGACGCAGGGGATCCTGGTGGGCCACGATCGAAACTGCCGAAACCTCGAAGCGGCGCTGGCGGCGATCAAGAGCGTCGCCGGTCCTGAAGTTCCCGTCGTATTCTGTTGCGAGCCGGCCTACGAGTTCGTCGGCCGTCGGCTGCTTCAGCACGGTGCGGACGACTACGTCATCTTCCCGCCCGAGCCGATCGAACTCGAACGCGCCCTCGGCATCGCCACACGGCAGACCCAGCGGCAGCTTGCCGAGGCGTCGCTTGCCAGCGGCCCCGTGCCGACGGCCGAGGAACTCACCCGCCTCGCCGATATTCTGCCTCGGCTGTCGAAACCCGATCCCAAGCGATTGTCGGCGATGGCCGCCCTGGTGGCGGTGGCGCTCAATGCGGACTGGGTGGCGATCTCGTCGGACGGCAAGTCCGGGCGGGCGGGTCGTGCGAGCGCCGACGTTGCGGAGCCGAAGTTGACCGAGGCGATCGTCGAAGGGGAAAAGCGCGTCGGCCAGATTCGCGTCGGACCGCGCGTGCGTGGCAACTACAACGACGCCGATCGCGAGAAACTCAGGCACTACGGCGTTCTGCTGGGGCGTCTGCTGGACACCGCGCGGCGCGCCGAAGGCTGGCGTCGGCTCGCGCTGACCGACGACCTCACCGGCCTGCCGAATCGACGGCAGCTCTTCAGCTATCTCAAGGAAAAGCTTGCCCTCGCGCGGCGCGAGCGGATGACGCTCACCACGCTTATCTTCGATATCGACGACTTCAAGAAGTACAACGACCAGTACGGCCACGACGCCGGCGACGAGATTCTCGTCGAAGTGGGGCGACTCTTCGCCAAGAGCTGCCGCAAGACCGATCTGGTCGCGCGGCACGGCGGTGATGAGTTCGTGGTCGTCTTCTGGGATCCCGAAGGCCCGCGCACCATCGGCTCCGCGCCGCCCGGCGGCGTCATCCAGGTGATTCAGCGATTCCGCAGTGCGCTGAAGAAGCACACCTTCACCCGGCTCGGTCCCGACGCCGTCGGAACGCTCACGCTCAGCGGCGGTCTCGCACACTTCCCCTGGCAGGCGACCAGCGCCTCGGGCTTGCTCGAGGCGGCCGATCGCGCGCTTCTTCAGGCGAAGGCGGCGGGTAAGAATCGATTCTGGGTCATCGGGCGAGGAGATGTCGGCGGCGAATCGGATGCGTCGATCGCGCCGGAATCGTTGTAAGGCATTTCGCCGCGCCCGGCTGACTTCTCCGGCTCAAGCGGCCCCCAGTCCAAACTTAATAGATCAATCGTCGTTGTAGGTCATGCCGGAAGCGATTCCGTAAGCTGTCGCAATGGCGATGAGCGAGCAGATGGCGTCCCACGGATTGAACATCGATTCTCCGATGGCCTTCGCCAGGAGGCCGAAGTCGCTAAAGACGACGCTGCCAAACAGATGGGCGGCGAAGGCGACCTTCGCGCCGAAAATGCCTGCGAATGCGACGGCTCCGGCGATCATGCCGGCGAACGCGGTCTTGTCACGATAGCCGGCGTACATGCCGATTCCCGCAAGCACGCCGACGATCCACGCGATCAGGCTCATTTCGCGATTCGCAGAAACGAGAATGCCGAACCAGAGACCCGCCCCCAATCCGGCGCCGATCGAGCTGCCGAGAAGGCCGAACATGATCTTCGCGCCGCCCGTCGCGATGGGTATCGCTTTCACCACATCGAGAGCCGAAACCTTTGCCGCGGGCTCGCTGTCCACGCCCGACGCCATTTTGCGCGTCTTTCCCGTTCGTCGATCGTATCCGCACCCGACGCAGATGACCGCCTCTGATGCCATGGGTGAGGCACAGTTCGGGCAGGTCTGCTTCATGCCCGGATCGGTGGTGACGGCGGTCGCCTCGTCCCCGGCGAGCATTTCAAGCAGATCTCCGGTGGCGGGCGCGGCGATAGCTTCATTGGTGATCGGCCGTGCGGCTTTTCGCGGCATCGCCTTGCCGATAGAAGCTGACGAGGTCGCGGTGGTACGGCCCTGGCCGGACGGATCGCGCGAGGAATCCGGCGACTTCGCGTCGACGGGTCCGGCCGACACCCGGACCGGCTCGGCGCACTTCGGGCACTTGATTCGTTTTCCGGCCGCCGTTGCCGGGACGCGAAAACGGGCGCTGCACGCGCACTTCACGACGAGTTTTTCCGCTGGGGATTCTGCCATGACGTTGCTCTTCAAATGTATGTGGAAGGCGGCCTGCCTCCCGGTCCGATTCGCACAGTGTAACAGATCCGTCACCGCATTTCACCTCTTTTTTGGGGAGAAGGCTTCGAGACCGCGACGGCCGGGGGCGCCCATCCGACCTCCCGTTGGGCTCGGCGGAGCCGGTTTGCCGGCGTTGCATCCGACGCGATAGTCGTCATGCAACCCTGCCGCTATGCTAGTCCCCGATGAATCGCGACGAGATTTGCGGCAAGTTCCTCGACACCCTCACCTTCGATCCCTACGCCTATCAGGAGGAAGCCCTTCTGGCATGGTTCGAAGAGGAGGGCGGCGTCATGGTCTGCGCGCCCACGGGCATGGGAAAAACGCTCATCGCCGAGGCGGCCGTCTACGAGGCGCTGCACACCCGCCGGCGAATCTACTACACCACGCCGCTCATCGCCCTCACCGACCAGAAATTCCGGGAGCTTCAATCCCTCGCCGAGAAGTGGGGCTTCAGCCGCGACGATGTCGGGCTCATCACCGGCAACCGCCGGGTGAATCCGGACGCCACCGTGCGGGTCGTTGTCGCGGAGATTCTGCTGAACCACCTGCTCTCCACCGACCCGGCTCTCTCCGAGATGGCCGACGTCGGGGCGGTCGTCATGGACGAGTTTCACTCATTCAACGACTTCGATCGCGGCATCGTCTGGGAACTGTCGCTGGTGCTGCTGCCGAAGCATGTTCGCGTGCTGCTCCTGTCGGCCACCGTCGGCAACCCGACGGACTTCGCCCACTGGCTTCGGCAATCGCACGGCCGCGCGCTTCGTGTGGTGCTCTCGAACGATCGGCGGGTGCCGCTGGAGTTCGTGTGGATCGAAGACAAGCTCATGACCGACCTGCTCTCGTCGATGGTCTCCGATGACGACGAGAAAAACCGCTCGCCCGCGCTCGTCTTCTGCTTCAATCGCGACGAATGCTGGGAGACCGCCGAAAAGCTCAAAGGGCTCTCGGTCATCAACGCCGAGACGCGCAAGAAGATCGAGGCCTATCTCGAAGAACGCGGCGACGATCTCAAGGAGGGCGTGGGGCCGAAGCTGCGGCAGATGCTCATTCGTGGCGTCGGCGTCCATCACGCCGGCGTGCTGCCCAAGCACAAGGAAATCGTCGAGGACCTCTTTCAGCAGAAGCTGATTCCCTTCGTCATCTGCACCGAGACGCTGGCCGCGGGCATCAATCTCCCCGCGCGCAGCGTCGTGCTCAGCACCCTGCTCAAGGGCAAGCCGCGCGAGAAAAAGCTCATCCCGCCGGCCGCCGCCCACCAGATGTTCGGCCGCGCGGGTCGACCGCAGTTCGACACGCAAGGATTCGTCTTCGCCCTCGCCCACGAGGACGACGTCAAAATTCACAAGTGGAAGCTCAAGTACGACCAGCTTGATCCGCGCTCCAAGGACCTCGGCATCATGAAGGCCCGCAAGGAGCTGGAGCGCAAGCGGCCCAGCCGTCGAAAGACTGAGCAGTACTGGGCGCAGGGGCAATTCAAGACGCTGATCGACGCCGGACCGGCGAAGCTGCACAGCCGCTCGATGATTCCCTACTCCGTGCTCATCTTTCTGCTGACCAAGACGGGCACGCTGAAGCAGACGCGCGAGTTCATCGCCAAGCGATTCAACGACGCCGGCCACATCGCCAAGTACCAGGAACAGCTCGACTTCATGGTGGGAAATCTCGCCTCGCTCGGCTATCTCACCCGCAGCGACGACGGCGACCACGTTTCGCTTGATCAGAGCATCTACCAGTTGCTCGGATTTCGAAACGTCGATCCGCCGTTCGGCATGTACCTCGTGGAACAGTTGAAGCGCGCCAGCTTCATCGAGAAGCTCCAGGTCATGGAATCGGTGCTGGAATTGCCGCCCGGCATCGTGCGAAAGGTGCGGCTGCCCGATCTCGAACCCGGCCCGCTTCAACGCGATGTCATGACGCCGCTGATGATCTCGCTTGGGGTGGTGCTGGCCAAGGCGCCCTCGGCCGACGACGATGGGGCCGACGACTACGAAGACGACCGCCCGGAGGATGATCCGTGGTGGGACGGCGTTTCCCGCGATCGGCCGCCGCGGTTTCCGGAGATGCTGAAGATCGCCTTCGAAGCGAAGCTCTCCGCGCCGGAGCCGGTCAACGTGCAGCCGAAATTCATCGCCGGCGACATGTTCGAGGACTGCGAGTTCTATCGATTCGTGCGGAATCGCGAACTGATCAAGCAGGAGGGGCTCATTCTGCGCCACCTGCTCCGGCTCGTGACGCTCGCGGAGGAGTTTCGGGCGATGACCGAGGACCCCGACTACGAGCGCATCGGCGAACTGGCGACGCGCGTCAGCCACAATGTCGATCCGCGCTACACCGACAAGTATCTCTCCGACCTTCAGGAGATTCGAAAGCTGGCCATGGCGGAGGTCGCCGCGGCCAAGGCATAATCCCGCGGCCCCCTGTATGACGAAACTCGCCGGGTGATAGGGTGTCAGGGCATTGACCAACTCTTCGGACGAACAATCGATTCAGACGCCGACATCCGGCCGGCTCGGTTTCCCGTCGCTGTGCGGCATCGTGTTCATCGCCAGCGCCGCGACGATGATGATCGAGATTGCCGCCGGGCGGGTGATCGCCATGCACCTCGGCGCTTCGATTTATACCTGGACCAGCGTCATCGGCGTGGTGCTCGCGGGGCTCGCGGCGGGAAATTACATCGGCGGGCGGATGGCTGATCGCCGGTCGGGCGCGGGAACCCTGGCCGGCGTGCTGCTGACGGCCTCCTTCGCCTGCTCGCTCTCGTCGTTCGCCGACCAGATCGCGGCGGGCTGGCCGGCGATGTGGAGAATGTCATGGCCGGTTCGGACGGCCGTTCATGTGGCGATTGCATATCTGCCGGCGGCGCTGGCGCTCGGGGTGATCGCGCCGATCGTGGTCAAGATGGCGATGGATGCCGGTGTGAGCCGCGGCCGTGCGGTGGGAACGCTCTCGGCCGCCGGGGCGGTGGGCAGCATCGTGGGCACCTTCGCCGCGGGGTTTTACCTGATTGCCTGGATCGGCACGCTGGGGCTGGCGTCGGGCGTGGCGGCGCTGCTGGCGGTGATCGCCGTGGGCTTGCAGCGATCGAATGCCAGGGTGCTGACAGCCGCGGCGCTGGCGTTCACACCGGTGCTCATCATCTGGCGGCTGACCGGCTTCGCCGCGTCGGACGCCCCGCGGCTTCGTCTCAGCGGCGCACCGCCGCGCAGTGACCTGGTCGTGTTCTCGACCGAGAGCCAGTATTCGTATGTCGAGGTGTATGCCTTCGCGCCCGGTTCGAGCATGCGGGGCATGAAGCTGGATTCACTCGTTCACAGCGAGGTGGATCTGAACGACGCCGCGAATCTTCAATACGAGTACGAGCGCATCTTTGCGGCGATCACCAATAAGATGCACCCGGGCACCCAGGCGCTTCAAACGCTGACCATTGGCGGCGGGGGCTACGTCTTCCCGCGCTACCTGGCGGAATCGCGTCCGGGCAGCGAGACGGATGTGGTGGAAATCGATCCCGTCGTCACGCAGGCGGCGTTTGAGACATTCGGCGTGTCGAAAGCACTGGGCATTCGATGCTTCCACGAGGATGGCCGCATGTTTGTGGAGCGGATGCTGACCGATGTGGCGGATGGCCTCCCTCGCGCAGTCGGCCCACAACAGGCGGCGGCTTCAACTGGTTCAAAGCCGGATTCCACGCTTTATGACATCATCTACGTCGACGCGCTGAACGGCTACCAGGTGCCGTATCAGCTCACGACGGTCGAGTTCGTTGCGCGTTGCCGCAAGCTGTTGAAGTTTGAGGGGGCGTACCTGCTGGAGATGATCGACGTCTATGAGAGCGGTCTTTTCCTGGGGTCGCTGATCCAGACGCTGGAGCAGGCGTTCCCGCACGTCTATGTCTTCGCCGAGCCGCTGGATGACGGCGACTGGCGGCGGCGGCGAAAGCCGTTCGTCGTCGCGGCGTTCAACCGGCCGTTCGAGGGGGAGGGGCTGGGTTCGCACTACGCCGAGGGGTATGATGTCGTCGTTCTGACACCGGCGGAGCTGGACGAATTGAAGGGCCGATCGGGCACAGTGCTGCTGACCGACGCGTATGCGCCCGTGGAGAACCTGCTGGCGCCGGTGGTGGTGCAGGCGGCGTCGGATCGGGCGCTGATGGACTGGGTGGCGCGCATTCGCCACGCCCGCGAGACGCGGGGCGAGGCCGTGGTCCTGGAGATGTGCGACCGGGCGCTGGGGCTCGACTGGAACGACTGGCAGCGCCGCGATCTATTGGCGGAAAAGACGACATCGCTCTTGAACCTCCAGCGATACGCGGAGGCCGAGGCCATCTGTCGCGAGCAGCTTCACCGACGTGTGGACGATCCGGTTTTCCTCGACAAGCTCTTCGCGCTTCTATTCGCGTCGCGACGTTATGAAGAGTGCGTCGATGTCATCCGGCTGATTCTCGCGCTGGAGCTGAACGCGGAGAATCAGTATTACCTCGTGGCGTCGCTCATCGCCCTGGAGCGCTTCGCCGAGGCCGAGCCCGAGGCGGCAAAGTTGATCGAACTGGACCCCTCGGTCGCGGCCGGCTACCTGATGCGGTCGCAATGCCTGGCCAGGACGAGCCGGCTGGAGGAGGCGCGAGCTCTGCTCCGTGGGTATTTGAAGGCAAATCCCAACGACGCGGCGGTGGCCGCGGAGTTGGAACGATTGGGGGGAATGGCGAATAGCGA
>CALLKH010000695.1 GCA_938008425.1 uncultured Planctomycetaceae bacterium
GCCGCGACCTTCGCGTCGATACATCCACCACACGACGTAGAAGCCGACGATGCTCAGCACGGCCCCCACGAGCAGACTGTTGCCCGCGGACCAGCGCGCGAGCTCCACGCGCGTGTCGATGCCGACCGTGGTCACGCCTTCCGCCAGAATGGTCTGCCAGTGCGTCATGTCCTGTTCTTCAAACCGCATCCATCGCCGTCAGCCGCGAGTCGATCAGTCATCGAATCCAGATTCACTCGCGTGCCATGACTTATTCTTCACTACCCCTTCGTACCAAACCACCACGCCAATCCATGCTCCGTCATCAGCACCAGAATCGCCGCCATCAGAATCGGCCACCATAGCTCCTGTCGACCCTGCTCGGACTGCGCCGCAATCACGGCCGCGTCGGCGACGAATTCGAACGGCATCTCTTCCGCCAGCGCGGCGTCAAGCTCAAGCTTGGTCGCCGATGCGAAGTTTGTCTCAACCGCATCAGGATTCACCGCGGCGTATTGAATCGACTCCGCGCCGCCGGGTGAGCGCAGGCGAAATTCGTAAACTCCCGACGTTCGCGTATCGCGATACTCGAATCTCGCGCGATCCGTGACGTTTCTTGTCGTGGGCATGGGCGTCGGTGCGGCGCCGCCATTTGCATTCGCCGATGCGCCGGCAGGCGACTCGGTCGTCGCCTCGATCGCCATCTCCGGCTCCACCGGGTAGCTCGGTGTTCGCACCCCGGCAGATCGGCCGTATCGGCTCAGGTCCACATCAATCGCGAGCGGCCGGCCGACCGTCGCCTGCCCTGCTCCACCGGAGGATCGGGCGGAGTACTGCACGAGTTCAAGCATCATGGGCAAATAGCTGAAGTTCGACGCCCAGTCATTCCATTCCTGATCCGCACTCGTGGCGACGAAGACGCAGAGCCCGCGGCCGAATTTCCGCTGAACGATGGCGGCGGACTCGTCGGGGTCGCCGAACCATGCCAGCACGCGCGCGGGCGGACGGGAAGCGGCGTCGCCGGACGTCTCGGATTCCGGCGAAGCCAGTGAATCATCGGTGGGCGATCCCGGCGCGGTCGTCGCCAGGTCTTCCGTCAGTCGCCGAGATCCGACAAACGCCGTGATCTTCACCTGCCGAAGCAGTTCGGCCAGCCCGCCCTCGAACGACCGAAGCACGGGATGCGTCCCATCCCATTTCAGGAATGCCATTCGATCGACACCGGCCGGCGTCTCAACCACCTCGGTCAGCTCGACCGGGAAAAACCCCTCACCGCCGCGGTGCAGTTCGCGGTTATAGAAATCGACATCAATCTGGTCGCCGCCGAAGACGATCAGGCCGCCGCCGTCGTTGACGAACGACTCCAGGCTGCGGCGCGCCGCGCGGCTGAGCCGTCCAACGTTGGCCATCGCCACGACGTGAAACCCCGACAGATCGACGTTCTCAAGATCCTGTTCGTCGACGACCGTGACTTCGTTTCCGCTGGCCGCCCGGCCTTCCGGTCGAAGCGCCGTTCGAAGCAGGTAAACCTCGTCGCGATAAGGATCGTTGTCCGCCTCGCCGTCGACGATGAGAATCTGAATCGCCGGAACCACGTCGACCGACGTTACCCGGGCGTTATCGAGCTGCACGACGTCGCCCGTCGTGTCCGCGCCCGCCAGTTCGACGCGAAGATAGTTCGAACCCTCGTTCTGGAACGTGACTTCGACCGGCTCTCGAACGGTCTGTCCCGGCTGAACCTTGCCGATCACGACGGGTGGAAGCCGTGTATCGGCAATCGACAGACCGAGTTGCACCTGATCGAACGGCGCGCGCGTGTGATTGGCCACCGACACCTCGAACCGCGCCGGAACACCCTGCACGCACTGCGGCTGCCCGGCGACGACGCCGACGATCGCCGCGTTCTCCGCGTTCTCGTCGCCGACCCGGATCATCACGAGCTTCACCGACGCGCCGCCGCGTGAAAGCGCCGTGAGCGGCGAGATCACGCTGCGCGGCGTCTCGACGCCCTCACGCGATTCGGCGGGCAGAATCCAGTCGCCTCGCTGAAAGTCGCTCACGATGTAGGCGGCCGCGTTGAGCTGCGTCGGCGAGCGGGCGAGCGAATCCGCCAGCGCCTTTACCGCGTCGGCCATACGAGCGTTCATCTGCGACGTCTTCAGAATTCCAAGCTTCTGCCGAAGATTCTCGACTGCGTCATCGCCCAACCCGGTCACCGAAGCCACCGGATCGCCCGGCCGGCTCGTGACGTAAACGGTGAAGACATCGTTCGGCGACTCGAGCGCCGCCCAGCGTGCGAGTTCGAGCGTCGCCTCGACGCCCTCTTCGAACGCCGACTGCGCCGCGCCGCGCCCCGCCTTCGGCCGATAGCTCATCGAATAGGAATCATCGATCAAGACCACGCGCTCCGTGCGCGGCGAAGCGCCGAGGATCGAGGCAAACGCACCGGGGCGAACAAACGGCCGCATGAGCATCAGCGCGATCAGGAAGACCGCCAGGCATCGCAGGAGAAGAAGAATGAATTGCTCCAGGCGCACCCGCCGCCGATTTTTCTTCTGGGCTTCGAGCAGGAACTCCATGGCCGCCCATCGAATGCGGCGGTAGCGCCGCTTCGACAGAATGTGAATCACGATCGGACTGGCGACGGCGCCGGCGCCGAGGGCCAATCCCGGATTCATCAGAAAACTCGAAAGCCACGGAAACATATATTCCCTCGGCGGACCCTTCGGGCCCGGCGATTAAGTCTTCGTCCTCAGCACGCGCATGCGCGACGCCAGGAACCCCCGCAATGCGACATCCAGAGACTCCGTCGTCGACAGGCCGATGTAATCGATCCGGCTCTTCGTGCAAGCCCCGCGCAGGCGCGAAATGAACCCGTTGACGGCCTCAAGATAGCCGGTGCGCAGGGTCTGCGGATCGACCAGCGATTGAAGCTCGGGCGACTCCAGGCCTTCGAACAGGGTGTTGTCCTGAAAGGGAAACTCCCGCTCGTCGTGATCCAGCACGTGCATCACGAGCACCTCGTGATTGGCGAAGCGAATTCGCTCCAGAGCGCGGACGACGTCAGCCTCGTCGGTAAGAAAATCAGAAACGATGATGACCATGCTTCGCCGCGCCAGCTTCGCCGGCAGATCGCTGAGCAGCAGTTTCGAATCGGTCGGCCGCTCAAGCCGGGTGCGATCGATCTGTGAAATGAGCGCCCGCAGGTGCCCCTGGTTTGACAGTGGCGGGAGATTGGCCCGGATTTCATCATCGAACAGCGTGAGCCCCGCTGCATCCTGCTGGTAGATCAGCAGGTAGGCCAGCGACGCCGCGAGCGTGGCGGCGTATTCAAACTTGGTCAGCCGCCCCGCCTCGGGTCGATGCTCGGGATACCGCATCGAGCCGGAGCAATCGAGCACGATGTGGGCGCGAAGGTTGGTCTCCTCCTCATACTGCTTGATGAAGAACCGGTCCGATCGGCCGTACACCCGCCAGTCGAGATGGCGCACATCGTCGCCCGCCACGTACTCCTTGTACTGGTCGAATTCGACCGAGTAGCCGTGGTACGGGCTTCGGTGCATGCCGCTGACAAAACCCTCGACCACATACCGGGCGCGAAGCTCCAGATCGCTGATCCCGGCGAGTACTTCGGGCCTGAGGTAATTGGGTGAGGTGGGTTCAGCCGACATGTCGTGATTCTGTCATTAGCAGTGTGAGTGTCGTGTTAGCCGACGTGTCCATGAATGTACGCGGTGCTTGGACGTTTCAGGCGTTGATGGCTCCCTTGACGCGATCGTCGGCCAGCAGCCCGCCCTGGTGGGGTTGGAACTGCTCAAGCAGCGCATCGACGAATCGGTCCGTGGTGTAGCCCTCGGCCTGCGCCGCGAAATTCATGACCACGCGGTGGCGCAGAACGGGCTTGGCCAGGACGCGAATGTCCTCGGTGGATACGTGCTTGTTCCCGCGAAGCACCGCCCGTGCCTTCGCGCCGAGAATCAGGAATTGCACGGCGCGGGGACCGGCGCCCCACGAGACCTTTTCCTTCACCATCGCGGGGACGCCCGGCTCATGCGGCCGGGTTGATCGCACCAGATCGAGCGCGTACTTGATCACCGGCTGTGCAGCCGGCACGCGGCGAACGACGTCCTGAAGCGCCAGAATCTCCTGCGAGTTCAGGACCGGATCGACGCGGTGCGAGTATTCGCCTGTCGTCTTGGTCGCGATTTCCAGTTCCTCGTCGTAGGTGGGATAGCCGATTTGAACCTTGAACATGAAGCGATCCTGCTGCGCCTCGGGCAGCGGGTACGTGCCCTCCTGCTCGATCGGATTCTGCGTC
>CALLKH010000696.1 GCA_938008425.1 uncultured Planctomycetaceae bacterium
ACGCAGCGAACGGTGAAAATACCGGGCGTCACGCTCGTACTGACAACGGAGTAGTCGATCATGCCCTCGACGGTGTCGCCAAGCAGCATGGACTGAAAATCATCCATGCCCATCGGGGCGTCGAGCTGCGAAACGACGGAGGGTGTCGTCGCCGGGTCAGCGGCGCCGAGTGACGGCGTCGCGTCGATGTACCAGTCGCGCGGGGAATTGCCGAATCCATCCCAGGCCAGCGTCTGTCCGGCGGCCGGTGTCGGGCAAAAAGCCGTGGCACTGGGCCACAGCCCGGCTGAGACTGCTACCGAGGTTCGCCCCACATTCGCGGCCGGTCCGAATTTCACGCCGTGCACCATCTCGCTTGCGAGCCCGAAGTTGCCTGTCATATAGAGCCACAGATCGCTGTCGGTGGAATTCATGCCGCTGATCTCGTAGGTGCGAATCTGGCCGGCGGTCCACGCGGTACCGCCGGGGACGACGGATGTATAGATGAAGCGATGACAGAACGGGCGACTCGGGATGTCGCTGAACGCCCCGCCGGTGTTCGTGATCTCCACGGTGTCGGTCGCGGCACTGAGTTCGGTCAAGCGCAGGTTCTGGACCTGGGCGGCGGCGATGCCCGTCGAGACAAGACTGACAAAAACGACGAGCGCGGCGCGCGGAATTACGGTTCTCATTCGGATGCCTCCTGAGTCAGGCAGGTGTCAGACCCTGGCTTAATACGGTTTTTCCGGATGCAGGATCCCCCGGACGGATGTCCTCTTATGATGTGCGTCAGCAACCAGTTCATTGCATCGCACTCAAGAAGTCAGAAAAAAGTGATGCGGGATCGCGACTGAGGACACCAAGAAAAGAGCAGGCAGGGAGATCTCCAGAGGAGTCGCCCTGCCTGGGGTGTGGTATTTAAGAATCAGGCGTCTCGACTTATGCGCGACGGCGTCGAATGAAGAACATTCCGCCGAGTGCGAGCAATGCGAGCGATGCGGGCTCGGGGACGATCTGGCCGCGAATCTCGCCGCCCGGCCGGAAGGTCGAGTGCAGATTCACGTAGGTCAGGCCGTCGAGCATGCCCTGCGCATTGGCGGCTGAGAGCGTGCCGCTCCCGGTAATGGTGCCCGAGGTCGCGGGCGTGAAGCTGAGACCCAGGACAACGCCTGCCGGAGCACCGACCGGCGCAAGTCCGTGAATGTGGGCGTTGTTAGCCGTGCCGATCAATCCTGAGAAGGTGCAACTGACGGTCGTGAAGAAACTCACGTCGTCAAGCGTCACCGTGCAGCTTCCGAAACCAGGCGTCACAACGGGCGGCACTTCCTGGAGCCCGTCCATGTCGAAGTTAAACGTGTGCAAACTCGCGAAGGCCGGAGCGACTGACATCGCCAGCACCGCTGCAGAGATCGCCATCAGGCTGCGTGATTTCATCTTCAATCCTCCTCTTTCCCCCGGACAAGTTTGTTCAAGACTCAGCCCTTGCTTCGCCATCAGGCGGGCCAATTCGACCACCGACAGTCTGCGCCGAAGCCTCAAGGAAAAGCAAGGGAAACTACCGTTAATGACAAATGTTCCACGAAGCCGTCATTTCTTGCAGAAATTCGCCGGCCGGGCGGGTTAATCGCCGCCGCTTCGCATTTCGTTCTAAACACGGGAGTTACGCCCGACGCTCATTGCCGACCGTGCGTCAGCACACTATCGCAGACCGACGCCGACGGAGTCCGTCAAGCCGGTGTAGCGCTTTGAGCCGACGCCGAACTGCGGCGCGCCCTCGGGCCAGATGGTGAGGTTCACGCCCACATCCTCCAGCGCCCGATCCATGTCGAACGAGATCGCCGTGTACCACCGCGGCCACTTGCGGATGTAGACCAGTTCGGTCGAGTAGTTGCGTCCCAGGTCGACGTCGTAGGTCTCCCGGAAGGCGAGAATGTGCTTTTCGCTCAGCTTGTAGTTGCTGCCGAAGACAACGAGGCTGTTGTTGGTGTCGTGGATGTAACGCCAGCCGAGGAAGTACGACAGCCGCGGCTCACGCTCGACGGCCAGCGCGATGGCACTGGTGCCCATGTTGTTGCGGTTCGCATCATAGACGCCGTCATACACGAACATCGTCGTATCGCTGATCCGATACTGGAAGTTGGCGGCGATGAAGTTCGACGAGATGCTGTCCTCCGGCCGGGCCATGATGAAATCGCCGTGGGTGTTCTCGTCGCTTTCGGAATTCCGGAAGAAGCCCGCCTCAAGATCGAGGACGATCCAGTCCACGGTGCGCCACCGACCGGGGCCGCCGCGCTTGGTCTGCCAGCGCTGACGCAGGCCCATCACCACGCCGCCGAAATCGGCCACATCCTCGACCCCGGAATCGAACGGCGTGAGCTCGAGCGGATCCTTGTTGCTGTGCCCGTTGAAGGCGGTCAGGTCGCTCTTCACCACGTGGCGAATCTTGTTGAGATCGAACAACTCGGAGCGAACGTTTTCATAGACCCGGCTCGCGACCATGTTGGCGTGAATGCCGTAGTCAACGAGTCCGCGTGCCGTGCCGCCGTCGCCCTGCGAGCGCGGCTGGTCATCCCACGCCGTGCCGCGCGCCGAGATGAACGGCGTCAGCTTGATCGGGCCGAGATCGGGCAGGGGGAACTGCGCTTCCTGCCGCGTGTCGCCGCGCAGCACCGACCCGGTCGTGCCCAGATTGTCGAACCGGTCCTGCGTCGTGAAAACATCGCGCTCATCCCGGCGATAGCGCACGACGCCGAGCCGATTGTCGCTGTACATCGTTGCATTCTCACCCAGCGGCTCCCCGATGAGCGTGAATCGATTGTCGGGCAGGCGCTCCGTCTGGGTGTCAAACTCGTTGACGCGCCAGTTGGCGATGACCGAGTACTGCCAGTTGTCCTGCCGCTTGAGCAGACGAAGCAGTGACTCCTGATCCTTCGCATTCTCGAACTCATTGCGATAGTAGGACTCAAGGAACTGGTCGTCGCTGATATATGACCCCTCAAGCGTCAACTCCCAGCCCTTCGGCAGAATCTGGCGGTGCCGCAGGAGCGCCCGGCCGCGATTCTCGTGATCGGGCTCGCCGCCGCGCACCGGACCCAGGTCGTCCGTGCCGCTGTCGCGAATGAAATAGCCGCGAAAGAGGCCGTAGTAATCGTCGCGCTGGTAATCGACATCGAGCCCGACGCCGGGGCCGCGTCGGGTGAAATAGTCCAGATGCAGATTGGCGTCGTAGCCCTCCGGCGCCTGGACACCCATCAGATTGAAAAGGTGCCAGTCGGTCTCAAGGCGCCCGCCGAAATCGCTGTTGTAGCCGAAGGTGGCGCGGCGAAACGCCTGGCGATCCTGCGAAAACGTGCCCGCCGAGTACGGCCAGTAGGCAAGCGGACGGCCATCGGAGCGAAGCGTCGTATCGCGGGCGACATATCGGCCGGCCATGACGCCGACGATGTCTCCCTTGGCGTCGCGCGGGGTGATGTCCTCAAAGGTGACTTCACGGGCGCCGATCGCCATGTGCGGCGTATGGAATTCGCTCGTCGTGATCTGGGCCCGGGTGGCCTGATAGGTGGTCGTGTTGAGCTGGCGAATCTGCTCGGCGCGAACGTAAATCGGCAGGCCGCGCGAGGGTTCGAGCGCCCGCGTCACCACGTCGAGGATCAGCGCCTTGTTGTTCTCGAAGTCATAGAACAACTTGTCCGCCCGGATCATTCGATCGCCGCGGGTCAGGACGACGTCACCCTCCAGGTAAACGGCCGACACCCATTTCTCAGCGGCATCCAGATCGGAAGGTTGATCCTCCCCGGTCAGGGTCGGTTCATCCTGCGGCGAGTCGGCCTGCGTCGTCGTTTCCAGCGCGGCGCCGTCGTCCTTTTTCTTCTTCTTCTCGCGGGACTCGTCGATCATGCCGGGGAGTGCTCCGGCCACATTCTCGCCCTGGAGATAGACGACCGCGGCATCCGCGCGAAGCTCGAGATACTCGCCGCTCTGCGCCGGCGAGCCCTGCGAAATATAGACGTTGCCGTAGGTGATGATGACCGACTTGCCGGCGTGCTGTTCGTGGAACAACTGGTCGCCGCGATAGGAGACCTTTTTTCGAACCTTGGGGGCAAGCAGCTTCAGTTGTTCAAGCGTGGGTGAGACGAGCACCGGGGTTTCGGAACTCTCGGCCTCATCCGCCGGAACGGCGAACAGCAACTGCCGGGCGATCGAGGCCTCGTGGTACAGTTCGCTGTCTGAATCATCCACGCGCGACTGGCTGTCGAGATTCAACATCAGCTTGCCGAAGGTCCGAAGCGTGACGAGCAGCGCGGGACCGTTCTCCACTGTGCCCGTCGGCTGCGTCACCTCGGCGTTCTGCCAGAGATAGATTTCCGCGTCGTAGTAGCGGCGGCCGTTCCAGTCGACCGGGCGAAACCAGATGACGGCGTCGCGCGAGCTGAGGCGATGCTGGCCCATGCGGCCGCTGAAGTCGCCAAGGACCTCGACGACCTGCGTGCCGTCGACGAGCTGCCAGAGGTAGGCGTACTTGCCGTAGAGTTCGAGATTGAAATCGCTGATTCCCGGGGGGAGGAGCGGCTCCATGGCCGGTGCGTCGGCGGCAGAGGGAGCGGGTTGGCCGAAAACCGGGTGCGGACCGGCGACCGCGATGGACAAGACGGTCCCCAGTATGGTCGGCACAATCCGTTGCATCCGCCTCGAATACTCCCAGCGATGCGGGACGCCGATACGCCGGAAAGCGCGCGAGGCGAGCCCTAGACTGGGGGCGGATTATAGAATTTGCGCTAGGGGTGTCAAACGACGCCCAACCCTGTGAGTTGCTCGCAAGTTCTTTATCAATGCTGATATCCGAAGATTCGCAGGCAGTCAGTCGCGCGCCGAAGCACGCCCCGTGCTCGATGGATGAGCATCCGCGCGATCCCGTCCGCGCAACGAGACCATCGCGCGACGCGCAATAATTGCGCGTACTCATCGACCCGCCTATCTTCCTTTTAGGTGAAACCGCTCGGGCATCGCTCCGATAAGGGCTGCGGAATGGATTGGACCGGGCCTGCTTTTCCGGTCCGAGGGTGAATTGACGACGCGTGACCCTTCAAGGCAGGTCGCGCAAGACGAAGCTGAGAGTCATCATGGTGGGTATCAACCGGAGCATCATCACACTGGTCGCACTCTTCGGAGCCGCATTCGGCACGGGCTGCAATGAGCCGACGCCGGAAGCGCTCAAGCAGGTGAAGGAGGCGGAGCGCGACTTTCGTTCGCACAACGTCAAGTCAGCTGAACAGAAGCTCAACAAGTTTCTAAGCGACTACCCGAAAAGCGCGGACTCGGCGGAGGCCTACTATCTTCGCGCGCTCTGCGGCGCGGAACAGTCCAACAAGGTTCGCGCCGAGGCTGACGCGAGGGCGTGTCTGAATCTCGCCAAGGACGCGACGCTTCGCGCCAACGCGCACGCCACGATCGGCACACTGATGTTCGAGGCGAATCGCTCGAAGGAGGCAATCGAGCATTACGAGGCGGCGCTCAAGAATCTGCCCGAGAAGCCGCCGGTGGATCTGATCCGATTTCGATACGCCACCTGCCTTCAGCGCGAAGGGCGCTGGAAGGAGGCCAAGGACCAGTTCGCGATCGTGATTCAGAAGTACCCGTCGAGCGGCCTGGCCACCATGGCCAAGCTTCAGTTCGACTGGCCGCACGCGGCGTACTCGATCCAGTGCGGCGCGTTTCGAGAACGCAGCGGCGCGTCGTCGCTGGAGTCGAAACTGAAATCGAGCGGCCATCGCGCCTTTACGGAAACCCGCTCCAGAAGCGGCGAAGTGCTCTACACGGTGTACGTGGGGAGCTATCCAAAATACGAACAGGCCCGGGACGCCCTCGGCGCGGTCCAGCGAAGTTCACCCGGGGCGATCATCGTTCCGTGACCGAGACACCGCTTTGATCGGTCTCGAAGGTCACGAACGAACAGGGACGGCAGGGAGTTTCAGGTATGGTCGGCTATCGATCACTTCATCGCACCATGATTGCGCCCCTCATGCTGATGGCGCTGGCGAGCGGCTGCACGCGCTCGAATCACT
>CALLKH010000697.1 GCA_938008425.1 uncultured Planctomycetaceae bacterium
AGTTCTTCAATCGCCATTCGCGATTCTGCAAATCGCCAAACGGCAAGCCGACGGATACCCGAACTCCAGTCCACCGTTGTTCTGGCGCCGCCCGATTTCGCTCTCAAAACCCTCGACTTTCTCCAAACACCCGTCGGCCCGGGCGGTTCCCTTGCCCCGGGCGGCTCCGTTGACCCGCTCTTGCCCGCGACGCACAATAGTCGCGTTGTTAAACGGAGCATTCATCTCGGAGGCGGTCAGATGTCGTACGACACCATCATCACCAACGGCACCATCGTCAGCGCCAAGGGCACGGAGAAGGCCGACGTCGCCATTCAGGGCGAGAAGATCGTCAAGGTCGGCAAGGGACTCGCCAAGAAGGCGGCCGGCGAAAACGGCACGCGGATCATCGACGCCAAGGACTGCTACGTCCTTCCCGGCGCGATGGACGTCCATGTTCACCTCGAACTGCCGTTCTGCGGAACGACCTCGGCCGACGACTACAACACCGGCACCCGTGCGGCCGCGCGGGGCGGCGTAACCACCGTCATCGATTTCGCGATTCCCTACGGCGACGAGTCGCTCCAGGACGCGGTCAACAACTGGAAGGGCCGCGCCAAGTCGAAGGCGTGCGTGGATTACAGCTTCCATGTGGCCGTCACGAAGTGGGACCGGCACAAGCACGAGATGGCCGACATGGTGAAGCAGGGGCTGACGACCTTCAAGCAGTTCATGATCTATGAGCGCGAGGGCTGGCAGTCGGATGACGCGGCGATTTTCGGCGCGCTGGAGAAGTGCCGTGAGCTTGACGCGATGCTGCTGATTCACGCGGAGTCGAGCCGCGTGCTGGATGAACTCATCTCTCGGCATCACAACGAGGAGGAGATGAAGCGGCTCGGCGCCCAGCTTCACGCGATCACCCGGCCGAACTACATCGAGGCCGAGGCGATCCAGCGGGCGGTCAAGTGGGCCGAGGTGACGGGCGGCAAGCTGTACATCGTCCACATGTCGACGGCCGAGGGAACGGACATCATTTCGGATGCCCACAAGAAGGGGCTCAAGAATGTCTTCGCCGAGACGTGCGTGCAGTATCTCGTGCTGGATGATTCGTGCTTCAAGGGCGAGGACGGCCACCTCTTCGCCTGCTGCCCGCAGATCAAGAAGAAGCCGGACCAGCAGCGGCTGTGGAAGGGGATCGCAAAGGACACGGTTCGGGTCATTTCGACCGACACGTGCACGTTCGATCGAAAGCAGAAGGCGATGTGGGAGGGCGACTGGACCAAGATCCCGATGGGTCTGCCGGGGCTTGAGACGCTGGTGCCGCTCGTCTATACGCACGGCGTGCTCAAGGGCAAGATGAAGATCACGGACCTGGTGGACAAGTGCTGTACGACGCCGGCGCGCATCATGGGCCTGGGCGATCGCAAGGGGCAGATCAAGAAGGGCTTTGACGCCGACATCGCGATCCTGCATCCGAAAAAGAAGATCAAGGTGAACCCGGCCGAGATGGAGACCAACGCCGACTGGTCGCCGTATGACGGCTGGAGCCTGGCGGGGTTCAGCCGGACGACGCTGTGCCGCGGCAAGGTCATCGTTGATGATTACAAGTTCTGCGGCGAGAACGGCTGGGGGCAGTTTCTGGAGCGGGGGAAGCCGGGCGTGGTTTGAGGCGTTGCAACCCATCACGGGGCGATTGTCATGAGGATCCCGAGAATTCGCGGCATCATTGATCGCCGGATTCTGCTGAATTACCGCGTCCGGCCGTGGTTGCTCGAAGGGGTTCTCCCGCCGCCGTTTCGCCCGCAAGTGGTGAATGGCTGGGCGATCGCCGGCATCTGTCTGATTCGTCTTATCAAGATGCGAACGGCGTTATTCTCACTGCCGATCGGGGCGAGGACTGAGAATGCAGCCCATCGAATCGCGGTCACGTGGGAATCGCATGGGCGGGAGCGAAGCGGCGTGTACATTCCGCGTCGAGATTCAAATTCGCGGCTCAACACGTGGGTGGGAGGTCGCCTCTTTCCCGGCGTGCATCACCTCGCGACGTTCGATGTGCGCGAAGGGAATGATCATTACTCAATTTCCATGAGGAGTCAGGACGGCCACGCCGCCCTCGATGTGGTCGGCCGCGTATCGAACGACTGGCCGGCTGACTCAGTCTTTGCATCTTTGGATGAGGCGTCTCAATTCTTCAAGCAGGGGTCGCTGGGATACTCCGCCACGCGACGACCGAACGAGTTTGATGGTCTGACGCTCGAGTGCGAGAACTGGAGCTGCCGCGCGCTGGCGGTTGAGAAATCGTGGTCGACTTTCTTTGAGCAGAACGGAATTCTCGGCAGTGATGAGGCGGTACTGGATTGCGCGCTGCTGATGACCAACATTTCGCACAGCTGGTCGAACGCTGAATCGATGTGTTGTGATGCAGTCGCAGATGCGCCGAGAGAGACTCTTGCCGCCCGGTGATGGCGGCAAGACGGCCTGAGTTGAATCCGAGCCGAGTCATTCTGTGCGGCAGTCTTCGGCCAGCGCCCGTCTCAGGCCTTCTCCGCCTGCTCGGCCGTGTCGCAGATGGTGAAGAAGCGATCGAGCTTCGTGATTTCAAAGACGCTGCGGACGCGGGTCGTCAGGCCGCAGAGCACCATTTTCCCTTCATACTTGTTGACGCGGCGAAAGACCTCGACCAGCGTGCCGACGCCCGAGGAATCCATGAACGGCACCGCGGTCAGATCGAGCACGAGCCGGCGCGGGCGTTCATTGGCCAGTTCGACCAGGGCGGCATGAAGTGCGGGGGAGTGGTGCAGATCGACGTCGCCGATCAACTCGATGATGGTCGCGTCGCCGGATTTGCGAACGCCCTTGACCAGATTGTTCTTGCTTTCAGACATGGGACTGACATCTTTCGCTATCGTCGGCTTGCTTGCGCCGACTTGCTCTCGACGGGATCGAAAGGCTGCTCCATCAAAGGCGCATCTCAGCCGTCGTGCTCTTCGCCGCTGGTCGCCGAGGCGTCCGTCACGGCGCCGCCCGATTTGCCGCCGACGAACTTGACCATTCGAAGACACATGCCGCCGTCGGGCGGACAACTGTATTCACATTCATCCATCACCGCCCGGATGATGTGCACGCCGAGCCCGCCGGGGCGGACGTCGTCGAGATCGCGTCCGCAGATTGAACCGGGGTCAACCTGCTGCCCGCGGTCGCGAACTTCGACCGCGATGCCGTTTCGACCATCGGGCGACTTCACGACACTCAGCGTGATCCGGATGGGCTGATCGGTCTGCCCGCCGTAGCCATGCTTGATGACGTTGGCCAGCGCTTCATCGATCGCCAGGACCAGGCCGTGGGTGTCGTTGGCGTCGAATCCCTCGGCGGTGGCCATCTGCTCAACGGCGCCGCGCACCACCGGGAGCGCCCGCGCGTTGCTGTCGATGTTGAGGACAACCGTGTGCTCGGTACCCATGCCGTGATTCTAGCGGGGCGCGGCCCCTCCCTCCACGTTGCCGCCCGCGGGCGGCGTATCACTTGCCACGGCCTTCGGGGATGGCTTCTGATGTCGTCCGTCCCGCACGTATTCCCGCCATCGCTCGACCGCCTCGGTTCGCTCTACCGAGCTGGCCGCGTAGTGGTAGCCGAGACGGGAGCCCGTGATGCGCTCGAGGGCGAGAATAGCAAAGAAGCGGACTCCGTCGTCCTCGTCGTCCAGTCTATCAACGAGATGCGGCACAGCCTTGCGATCGCCCGCCTCGCCCGCGGCTCGGATGGCCAGAATGCGATCTCCGGGGTCCTCGGACTGAATGTCGGCTCGATAGAACTTCGGCTTCGCGCAGCCGCCCGGCGCAAGCAGGATGGCCGCAAGACAGTACACGCGCCAGAAGCCTGATGCGGCAGCACAAGGGGGCTTTGAAGTCGGACGCCGGACCATGGCATCCATGTTATGAGGGCGTCGGCCCGGAGACAACATGGCCCGGCGCTTTGCTTGTTTGACGGCGGGGCGCTACCTATGATTCGCGAGTAGTCAAAACGAGCAGGGACCATCGCCGGCCGCGTTTCGACGTCGACGCGTTGCCGGCGGGAGCCGCGGAGACCCTCGAAACATGGCGAATTCCACCGAGCAACTCGACATCGTTTTCACCGCGCCGCACCCGGACGACCTTGAAATCACCTGCGGCGGAACCATCGCCAAACTGGTGAAGCAGGGTCACCGGGTCGGGATGATCCACATGACCAACGGCGAGCCGACACCGCTCGGCGATCCGGAGACGCGACTCAAGGAGATGCGTGCGGCCGCGGATATTCTCGGCGTGCAGGTCTGCGAGATGCTCGGCATTCCGAACCGCGTGCTGATGGACGGGCCCGAGGCGCGGTTCATCGTCGCGAGCGCGCTGCGAAAATACCGCCCGCGCATCCTCGTCGGCATCGCCGGCAGGACCGTCGCCGCTTCACCCGATCATTACCAGGCGCAACTCATTACAGAGGCAACGCGATTCTACTCGCAGTTGACCAAGTGGAACGATCGATTCGACAACACCGAACCACACGCGATTGAGCATCTCATCTATCGGCCGCTGGTTCGATCGGCCGAGACGCAGCACTTTCCCGCCCAGTTCGTGGTGGACGTTTCGGATGTGATTGAACAGAAGATCGCGGCGGTGGCATGCTACCATTCGCAGTTTCCGCCCGAGCGATTCGAGCGCATGCGGCATTACATGCTCTCGCTCGCGGGGTATGAAGGCGGCATGTGCGGCTACAACTATGGTGAACTGTTCGCGCTGCCCCGGCCGCTCGGCGTGAGCGACATGGCGACGCTCTTTGAGAAGTGGCCGGTCCCGTCGCCGATCGATCCGCCGAGGATTTGAGATTCGAATCGGTAAGCTGCGGGGCTTTCACCCATTCGGTGTCAACGTTTCGGCATTATCGACGTCGGCGAAGGCTTGTCGTCAATCCCGCCATGAACACCAACACGGCCGACATCGCCGCTCCCGCGCCGCAGAGGCCGCCGTCGAGCACGCCGCCGCCTGTCTGATTGCCGTTCTGATTGTCATTTCCGCCCGTCGATGCATCGGCCGGGTCACCGCCGAAGTCGTCGGCGTCGAGATCGCTGCCAGGCTCCGTCGTTGCGTTCGCCGCGTACGTGATACGCTTCACTTCTCCGGTCACGAGTTCGCAGTAGTAGAGCCGGCCGTCGGGTCCCTCGGTGATGTCGACGCACGAGCCTTCGGCCTGAATGAACTGGGTGTGGCTCGTCACGCGATCGCCGTCGAGCGTCAGTCGAAACACGCGGCTGAGCGTGTAATCCAGTTGAAAAAGATTCCCACGATACGCGGCGGGGAAGTGTTCGCCTGAATAGGAGACGACGCCGGCCGCACAGAGCCCCTCTTCGGAATAGTCATAGAGCGGCGCGGTGAACTCCGGCGACGAGGGGCCGTCGATCGCTCCGCCTTCATCGATCGGCCAGCCAAAGTTTGCTCCCGCGCGAACGAGATTGATCTCCTCGCGGCGATCGGCGCCGGTCGAGCCCACATCGATGGCGAACAGGCGGTCGCCCGCGTCAAAGCAGAACCGGAACGGGTTTCGAAAGCCCTTGGCGAAGACGGCGCTCGGCGCGCCGGTCGGCGAGTCGAAGGGGTTGTCATCCGGCGTGCTTCCGTCCCGGTCGATGCGACAGATCTTCCCGGCGAGCGTGTTATCACTTTGGGCGTTGTCGGCGCGTCCGTTGTCGCCGACGGAAAAGTAGAGCATGCCGTCGGGTCCGAATCGGAGGCATCCGCCGT
>CALLKH010000698.1 GCA_938008425.1 uncultured Planctomycetaceae bacterium
CGTTCGTTGCCGCATTCTTTTTCGACGAGTCTCAACATCAATCTGGATGGCTTCAGAAACCGCACTCAGCAACTCCGATTCCTTGAACGGTTTCTCGATGAAGGTAACCGCGCCGGCCTTCAGCGCCTTGACCGCCATTCGTAGATTCCCGTGTCCCGACAGGAAAATGATCGGCATGAAAATGTCCCGCGCGATCATTTCGCGTTGAAGCGTGAGGCCGTCCATACCCTCCATGCGAACATCCAGGATCAGGCATCCCTGGAGGGCAGGGTTGTATTCCGCAAGGAACGCCTCTGCGGATGCGTAACCAGCTATTCGAAATCCTGCGGACCTGATCAGAATGCCCAGAGCATCTCGAACGGCTCGGTCATCGTCGACGATGTTTACAACGGAATCACCCAGCACTGGACTCACCTGCTTTAGGATACCGGCAACGTGACCTTGAAAGCCGCGC
This sequence comes from uncultured Planctomycetaceae bacterium, assembly GCA_938008425.1. GTDB lineage: Bacteria > Planctomycetota > Phycisphaerae > UBA1845 > UTPLA1 > JADJRI01. Next base: position 455 of record CALLKH010000698.1, read on the forward strand.
CGGGTTCAGCGGGCTGAAACGCCAGGATCCGCCCGCCGTGTTCTTCGACAATCGCACGACTGATCGACAGTCCCAGCCCCAATCCATGAGTCTTCGTCGTAAAGAACGGTTGGAACAGGAGGTTCTGCGCCTCTTCGGAGACGCCTGAACCAGTGTCAACGATCGAGAATTCAACCGTGTTCGAGTCAACCACCTCGGTCGAAACGGTGATTTCTCGCTTCGAAACCCCGGGGGCGCTCAGAGAGTCTATCGAATTGAGTATCAGATTCAGCAGCACTTGTTGAATCCCCACGCTGTCGGCCTCGATTGATGGGACACGATCGGTTAACGCAAGTCGTAAGTTGATTGCTTTGGACGAGACTTCACGGGCAAACAACCCGGCCGATTGTCGGATGAGATCGTTCAGATCGATGGGGTCTCTTTGGTGCCGTCGATGTTGGATGGAGTATCGAATTCGTCGAAGAACTTCGCCGGCTCGATTCGCTTCGACGGTGGCCTTGGAGAGAACCTCAATCAGTTCGTTCTTGTCGGTGTTTCCGGACCTGATCATTCTCATCGCTCCGGCGGAATAACTCGCCACCGCCGTCAACGGCTGGTTGAGATCGTGGGCGAGTCCCGCTGCGAGCGCGCCAAGCGTTCCCAATCGCGAAATGCGGGCGAATTCCTGTTGCTGCCGATAGTTCTGTTCTTCGACGATTCGGCGCTGCTCCATTTCGTCTCGGAGCGCCGCGTTGACACCTTCGAGTTCGGCGGTTCTCGCACGGATGCGAATCTCCAGTTCGTCGCGGTTGGACCGCAATTCGACGATGTCGCTGAATCGTTCGATTGCAACGCTCGCCAGGTCGGCCGCACGCTCGATCACCTGAATCTCTGCCCGTGACGGATGTCGGGCCGTCTTGTAGTAGGACGCGAACGTTCCCAGGACGGCGCCGTCCCTCGAGTTGATGGGCTCCGACCAACACGCGCGAAGTCCGTACCGGGCCGCGGTTTCTCGAAAACTTGTCCACAAGGGATCCGTCATGACATCATCAACAATCACGCGCTTGTTCCAGAATGCCGCGGTTCCGCACGAACCCACCTCCGGGCCGATCTGTAGGCCCTCGATGGCCGCACAGTGCTCCCTCGGCAGGCTTCCTCCCGATCCTTCGCCCAGCCGCGATCGGCTGGAATCGAGGAGCAATATCGAACAGAGCATCCCCGGGAAACGGCCTTCGACCGAGTGGGTCAGGTGATTGAGAACAATTCCGAGATCCTCACCCGCAGCGAGGCTCCGCAGCGCCGAGTTCTGGGCGTCGAGAAGGCACTCCGCTTTATTGCGTTTGACGTTGCTCCTTCGCAGGAGCGAGCACACCACGGCAAGCGAGAACATTCCCAGGCAGGCGGTGACGCAAAGGAATCTGACCGACCCCCAGGATTGACCGAGATCAGCCGATATATCTGACAGCCGGTTTCGAATCTCTCCTACGGCGGCCCTCACGGATCGACTGGACGACTGGATCTCATCCAGGAGAATCGTTTTCTGCATGGACTTGTCGCCGGATTGAGCCGTCAACGCCTGGAAATCTGAGAAGAGTCGATCCAGGTGCACAAGCCGGTCCGGGAGACCTTGGAGAGAGGAACCAGGCAGATTCTCGCGGTATCCCATCTCCGAGAACTCCCGAATGGCCTTGTCTTGGGCCAAACGGAATCGCCGCCACCGGCCAGGTTGTTCGTTCGCTTTAGGTTGTTCGCTCCATTGAACAACGTCGACGAGATCGAGAAAGACTGCATTCACCTGGTCCAGCGATCGGATCGCCTTCGCGTGTTGACTGATTTCGGCCCTGTACGATCGTGCGGTGGACAGGATCCAGAAGGTGCTGCCGGTAAAGGCAGCCGCGATAACGGGCGCAATCCATGCCCCGATGTCAACAAGATTTCGCTTGAGCATACGCTGTCTCGTCCCGACTCCAAGGCCGCCAGAGAATGAGCCCCTTGGCCACAGGTCAAACGGCGATCGGCACCAGCCGGTCCACCGGATCATGACACAGCCTCGACGTGCGACCGGGAGGGTCTCGGTCGTCGGCAAAGCAGAGCCACTGGGATTGCCATGCGAAGTCAGTCATGACACTACGCATTGTGCAGGCCGGTGTAAAGCAAATTGGTTTTGGCGACGCGGGTTGCTCTGTCCCTCGTCATCGATGCGAAGGTTTTCCGAACGCCCTGCACCCGCATCGAGCGCGGCTGTTCTGAGAGAGCGGTCGCAGCATGGTCGGCTCGCTGAATTTGGGGTGTTGGCTGGAATCCGGAAAAGTCGCTCTCCATGCTGACCGCCGACACCAGGAGCGGCTGGCAGTTTATTGGCTTTCTGGTTTGGCTGTTTCTATCTTACGCCGGCAGGACGATCCGGGTGGTGTGCGACAACGCACGTTTTCATTACGTACGCGCCGTCCACGGTATGCCCGAAAGTCGTCGAAGGAGGATCGAGGATGGGGGGTGGCCGCCGAATGTTCTCGACTTGAATCTGTTCGCACGGGGCCGGGGTCATCTGTACTGGACGATCTAGGTCAATGTCCGGTTCAACACGATTGACGATCGGGTCGCGGCATTCCGCCGAGGCCTCAGCGCGGTCAACGCCTGCAAAGCTTGAACGGGATTCTCGCTTGATCTTGACGACTGACAAGGTCCAAAAGGCACCATGAGATTTGGTGGATGATCAACCGGCCCCAGCGCCCCCATGCTGCAAGTGCCGGCCGCCCGCGCCGAAGTCGAGGACGCGCGGGCCGAAGACCGTCTTGAATCGGTCGCGGTGCTCGCGACTGCCGAAATCGAATCTGAGGATGCCGACCGGGGCCTTGTAGCCGCGCCCCAGTTCGAGGAGTTTGCGGCGCTTCTGGGGGTAGGTGGCATTCTGGCGAAGCCGGTCGGCGGCTTCTCGTACTCGGCAGCCCGGTTGTCGCGCTTGCGACCCTGCTGCGTCACGACCTCGGCGTTGGCCCGCGGCCGCTGATGGCCGCCGACGATGTTGCCGGTTCGGCGATTGATGACGACCGGCATGATCCAGCCGAATCGCATGAGCGAGCCGGCCAGGACGCGGAGGGTGCGGGCGTCCATTTGGCGCGGATTGTAGTCGGCCGGGATGAGCGACTTGTAGGGAACCCGCTCGACCTGGTCGGCGATGAACACTTTTCGACTGGATGACTTGGACACTCACATCTTCGATCTCTCAGGCCGTGAACGGACTCATGGCTTTGGGCCCTGGCGTGAAAAATCCGGTGCCTAGTCACCGAGTCGGGCAACCTCAGGCCGCCGACGCACCGGGCCCTCTCGCTTGACCTGAGTTGGATCGGCATCGGGGGGCGGGATAATCGCGGGAAGCTGTGGACATTCGGTCGGGGCGGTCGCCAACGGCACCCTTGATTCCGAGGCATGCAGAATGTAACCTCAGAGCAAACCGGGACTGCGAATTAGAAAACAAGCCCGTCGTGCAACGGGCTTGCCCCCTCTTCTGTGCAAGTACAGGAGGGATTCAGGAAAGAGAATAGTTTTCCTTCAGTCGGCCAGTCGGTACTCCGGCATGACCGGGAAAGTTCAGAGCAGGGGCGCGGCGGGAAGGCCATGGGCTCGCTCGCAACCAAGCCCATCGCTCCGAAACCTGTAGATGAACTCGGACCTACGGTTTCATGTTCCGCCGCCGATCGCAAACGAGAGTTACCGAACGCGAGACCGGCTTCAAACGAGCACCCCCGGTATCTTCGATTCGGGAACCATTGA
>CALLKH010000699.1 GCA_938008425.1 uncultured Planctomycetaceae bacterium
GAGGCGACGCAGGTGACGAAGGAGCCGCTTGATGTCGGCAATCTGGTTGTGTCGCCGGAAGGAACCCACATCGCGTATACGATGGAAGTCTTCGTCGACGCCGATGGACCGGAGGCGACCAGAAAACGTCTCGACGAAATTGAGGCGAAGAAAAGCACGGGCCGCATCTATGACCAGCTCTTCTTCCGCCACTGGGACACGTGGAAGGACGGCCGCCGGTCTCACTTGTTTGTTCGCAAGATCGACGGCGGAGATTCGATCGATCTCACGCGCGGTCTTGATATGGATGTTCCCGAGAAGCCGTTCGGCGGAACCGAACAGCTCGCGTTCACGCCCCAGGGCAAGGGCATGATCTTCGCGGCGCGGAATGCGAAGGGCAGCGAGGAAGCGTGGTCGACCAATATTGATCTCTTCGCCGTGCCGATCGATGGATCGCTCAAGCCGACCTGCCTGACGGAGTCAAACAAGGCGGCCGATGTGATGCCGGTGTTCTCGCCGGATGGCATGACGCTGGCATACCTCGCGATGAAGCGGCCGGGCTATGAGGCCGATCGGTATCGCATCGTGCTTCGGGAGTGGAAGTCAGGCAAAGAGCGCGTGCTGACCGAGGAGTGGGACTACTCGCCGGGTTCACTGACCTGGGCGCCCGATGGCAAGACGATTTACGTCACAGCGGGGAACAAGGGGCAGGTCTCGCTCTTTGCGCTCGATGTCGAGTCCGGCGCGGCGAAGGTGCTGGTCGAGCAGGGGAGCGTCGACGGCGTCCAGACGGCGGCTAACCAACTCGTGTTTCTGCGCGACGATCTGAAGTCGCCGGCGGAGATTTACACCGTCTCACCCAGCGGCCACGAACCGACGCGCATCACGCACGTCAATGATGCCAAGCTCGCGGCAACGCGAATGGGCAATTATGAGCAATTCACTTTCAAGGGGTGGAACGACGAACAGGTTCATGGCTACGTCGTGTATCCGGTCGATTTTGATCAGTCGAAGAAATATCCCGTGGCCTATTTGATACACGGCGGCCCGCAGGGTTCGTTCGGGAATCACTTTCACTATCGATGGAATCCGCAGGCCTATGCCGGCGCGGGATACGGCGTCGTCATGGTCGATTTCCACGGCTCGACCGGCTACGGCCAGGCGTTCTGCGACTCCATTCGAGGCGACTGGGGCGGCAAACCGCTGGAGGATCTTCAGAAGGGACTTGAGATCGCGATCGCGTTGAATCCGTGGATGGACGGGACGCGCGTCGGCGCACTGGGCGCCTCGTACGGCGGCTACATGATCAACTGGATCGCGGGCAAGTGGCCGGATCGATTCAAGTGTCTCGTCTGCCACGACGGCAACCTCGATGAACGATTTGCGTACTTCGATACCGAGGAAATCTGGTTTCCGGAATGGGATCACCAGGGTACGCCGTGGGACAATCCCGAGAACTATGAGAAACACAATCCGATCCACTTCGTAAAGAACTGGAAGACGCCGATGCTAGTGATTCACGGCGGATTGGATTTCCGAGTGGTCGAGTCGCAGGGGATGGCGACGTTCACGGCGCTTCAGCGTCGCGGGATTCCGAGCAAGTTTCTGTATTTCCCCGACGAAAACCACTGGGTTCTGAAGCCGGCAAACGGCATTCTCTGGCATGAAACGGTCATTGGCTGGCTCGATGAGTGGTTGAAGAAGTAGATCGATCCTGGCGCGGCGATCAATGCGACCATCGACCACTCGCGAGCAAGAGGCAGGTTTCTAAATGACGTATCATTAGAAAGTTACAGCCGATTCGTGATACTGCGGTAACGAAACCCTCGATCTGTGCATCAAACACCTTGTATGGGATGCTCCGCATCGCCCGATTTGCGTGCGGTGAGAGATTTCCCGCTCGGCTGCCAGTTGGCACGAGCATTGCACGGATTGTAAGTCATGCCTGGGACCGCAAAACGTCCGGAATTCGCCGAAACTGTCATGCCGCATCTGGGGATCGTTTACCGGATGGCGCAACGGTTGACCGGCGATCGTCATGAGGCCGAGGATCTCGCGCAAGAGACTTTTCTTCGGGCGCAGGATTCATTTGATCGATTCGAATTGCGTGAGTTCGGACCGCGCCCCTGGCTGCTGCGCATTTTGAACAACATTCACTGCTCGCGCCTTGAGCGTCGCCGACGCGAACCCGCGCTCGTTGATGATCTGGGTTTCGTGCGCCAGAGACGGCCGGAAAATGAGTCGGGCTTTCAGTCGGCGGATTCCACCTCCGACGTCGATTGGGAACTGTTCGACGATGAGATCAAAGAGGCCGTTCAGGCGCTGGCGCCCGAACATCGCGCGGTGCTGCTGCTCTGGAGTCTTGCGGGTCTGAAGTATCGTGAGATCGCTCACGTCCTCGACTGCGCCGTGGGGACGGTCATGAGTCGATTGCACCGGTCAAGACGCGAACTCAACGAACGCCTTCGTGACTACGCCCGGCGTCGCGGCATTCGCGCCGAGCTCGCGGCGGCCTGATCCTCTCCGTTTTCCTTTTTTCACGTTAAATTCTCATTGGGTTATGATCGATGCCGAACGCCTTGCCGAGGCGCGCGTCAGCGTGACGGTCGTGATGTCGAGACCTGCATCGCGTCGTGAAGGCTTCTTGATCCATTTAAACCTGGAGGATTTCCGATGGCGGACAACCTGAAACCCGCGCCGGGTACGATCGGCTGGGTGGACCTGACGGTTCCGAACGCCGATGTCGTCCGCGATTTTTATCAATCCGTGGTCGGCTGGAAGGTCGAAAACGTTCCGATGGGGGATTACAGCGATTACGCGATGACTCCGCCCGGCGGTGGATCGGCGGTCGCAGGCGTATGCCATGCCAGTGGCATAAACGCCGGGATGCCGGCTTGCTGGATGATTTACGTCGTCGTGAAAGACCTGGATGAATGCATGGCCCGGGTCGAAGCGATGGGAGGCGCCCTGCACGGGGAGATCCGCGGCGAGCGCGGGAAGGGGCGCTTCCGCGTGGTTCAGGACCCTGCCGGTGCGCATGTCTGCCTGTACGAACAGCCGGATTGACGGCACTTCCCATCGCCCAGTCGGGCGCGGGCGTTCATTCCGACTCAACCAGTCCCTCTCGAATCGCGAACCGGGCCAGCTCGACACGATCATGGATGTCAAGTTTGCGCATGAGTCGCGTGATGTGATGATCGACCGTCTTGACCGATCGATCGGTGATTTGGGCGATCTCTTTTTTGCCGAGTCCCTTGGCGACGTAGTACAGCATTTCAATTTCGCGCCGGCTCAGCAATGAGAGTCGGGACACCGACGGAACGCGAAGTCGGGCGCCGGAAGTATCCACCACGATTCGAGAACTCACTTCCTCGGAAAAGTACGCCCCGCCCGAGGCAACCTCGCGAATTGCATTGACGACGCGATCGGCGGGTTCGCGTTTTGCCACGTAGCCGTGAGCATTGGCCGACAATGCAAGCTGAATGTAGGTGTCCTGCACATGGGCGGTGAGAAAAATGGTGCGTGAGTCGGGCAGCATTTCGGCAAGACGGCGAGCGGCTTCAAAACTGAAGAGCCCCGGCATGTTGATATCCATCAGGATGACGTCGGGTCTCAACTCTTCGGCAAGCGGCAGCGCCTCATCGGCGGTGGAAGCCCGTCCGACCACGACGAAGTCAAGCTCGCGCTGGAGGCGCTCCGACAGCGCGTCCCGGACCAGTCCGTGGTCGTCCACAATCAGGATTTTGATTTCATTCTGCATCACTCGGCCCTTTTTCCTTCTGAGACTTTGCCAGACACGCGCCCACGAGTTCTGAAAGTTCCGGCATCTCGAACGGCTTGCGGATCAGGAAGCAACGATCCATCGGGAGACGTTGCAAATCCACCGCCAGCGTTCCGACCACGACGACCAATTGAAGATTCTTGCAATCATCCCGAACTCTGCCCAATTGAACGAGTTCGTCACGCGTAAACCCATCGAGGTCGACGATCAGTACCCGGGCGTTGGGCTGATGACTGCGCACCACCTCAATAGCCTCTTTGACCCTGGTGGTCGGTTGAACTTCGCAGCCCAGCACCCGAAGCGACGTCGTGATGATCGAGCGTACCTGCGGATGGCGCTCCATGACGACGACAATCGAATCGGTGGCCCTGGTCCGCCGACGCGACGGCGGGGCGGGCTCCGCCTTCGGCGGGCAGCACGGAATCTCTATTCGTATGGTGGTGCCCTTACCCGCTTCGGATTCGGCCTGAATTCTCCCGCCGATGTTCTCAATGATACCGCGGGTGATTGAAAGCCCCAAACCTGTTCCTTTTCCTTTTTGTTTCGTGGTGAAGAACGGTTCAAAGATCCGGTCGCGAACGTCGTCACGAATGCCTTTTCCAGAATCGGTGACGGTCAGGATCGCGTGGGTGAAGGGTGCGCCGTCGTCGCCGGTCGGATCCGGCAGTTTGAGCTCCGCAGAGGACAACGAGATGAGAATGCGGCCACTTCCATGGATGGCGTCGCCGGCGTTGTTGACCAGATTGACAAGGACCTGGGTTATCTGGGTTTCGTCCGCGAGGATCCACAGTGGCATTTCCGAGACGATCTGCGACTCTATTTCGATCTGCCTGGGCAACAGCCGTCGAAGCAGAACCATGGATTCCGTGATCAACTCTGAGAGATTGATGTGGGACTTCTGAACCGACGCACGACGGGAGAACGTGAGCAGCGCGTTCGTCACGCCTTGCGCGTGTTGTGCCGTCGTTTCGACCTTGAGCAGCGTCCGGACTGCCGGATGGTCCTCCGCCAGACTCGACCTGGCGATATCGGCATAGGTGGAGATGGTGGTCAGCAGGTCTCTGAAATCGTGCGCGATTCCGCTGGCCAGCGTTCCGACGGCCTCCAGCTTCTGGGTCTGAAGCAATTGTTCCGCCATCTGGTTGCGCTGGGCCTCGGCTTCGTTTCGCTCCGCTTCCGCCGCCGCCTGCGCCGAGATGTCCTCGAATGCGATTCCGACGCAGCGGTTCGGAAGCGCGAACGCCAGCGCCGTCAGAACTCTCGCCGGCTTGTCCCCCGAGGCGTCGACGTCAATTCTGCCGAGTTCGTGGACTCTCTGGGTGCGCAGTACTTCCTCGCAGATTTCCTTGGTTCTGTCCCGAAGCAGGCCGGGAAACTCTTCGGAGAGAATCGCGCCCATCAGTCGTTCACGTGGTTGATTGGAATACAGGCTGCCGGCTGGATTGACAGAGACCAGGCGCAGCTTGCTTTCGCCGTTGCTGTATTGCGGCTGCCAGACGTAAAGGCCCGTCTGCATGTGGTTGACGATGTCGGTGAACAGCTTCGATTGTTCCTCGGCGCGCTTTCGTTCCGTGATGTCACGATTGAAAGAAACCGATCCGATCGGGCATCCCGCCTGATCCAGCAATTGCACGACTCGAACGTCGCAGATTCCCTCGCTCCCGTCTTTTCTCTTGATCCGGAGTTCACCCGACCAAAGTCCATCGGAGCCGAGGGAACTCCGAATCATCTCACTGATCTTTCTTCCCTCGCCTTCGCGATTGAGAAGTTCCGGGGACTGCCCGAGGATCTCATCGCGCGAATATCCGAACAACCGTTCCGCGCCCTGGTTCCAGTCGGTGATTGTTCCCGCCGGGTCGGTCAGGAGAACGCCGTCGTACATGTTGTCGAAGACCAGTGCCTGCCGTCGCAATTGCTGTTCGTCTGCTTTGCGCCGCGTGATGTCGTTCAGCGAGCCGGCCATTCGGGTGGGCCTTCCCTGGTCATTCCAGATTGCCTGGCCGCGCGCCTGGAACCAACGATAGCCATCGGACTTCGTACGCAGACGATATTCAATTTCGTAGGGGGCCTTGTGTTCGAGGTGATTGGTGAGCGCCTCGTAAACTCTGGAACGGTCCTCGGGATGAAGCAGTTCAGCCCATGATTTCAGATAATTCGGGAACTCCTCGTCGGAGAAACCGAGCAGTGCCTTGAATCGCTCCGAGTAGAAGACGGGCGTTGACGGTGAATTCCATGGCAGGTTCGGCAGAACAGTGGCATCCCAGAGGCCGTCGCTCGCACCGCGGGCGATGAGTTGAAGACGCTCGACGTTTTCGCGAAGTTCCGCCTCGACGCGGATTTGATCCGTGATGTTGGTGGCGATACCCATGATCTGAACTTCACCGTTGGGTCTCGGAAACGGGGTCTTCACCACCTTGAACCACATGTCCTGGCCTGCGGCGTTTCGAAACCGTTCGACGCTGATGAGCGGTCTCATCGTGGTCATGACTTCGGCGTCGCCTTTTTCATAGGAGTCAGCGCAATCGGCTGCGGGGTGAAACTCGGAGACCTTGCGACCGACCATCTGCTCCCACGGTATTGCATAGAGATCGATGAGTGCCTGGTTGCCGAAGAGCAACCTTCCTTCCGCATCCTTGACGAAGATGAGCGCGGGAGAGGTTTCCAGCACCTGCTGAAGGAAGGTCTTGGTCTCCTCCAGATCGCGTGTTCGCTCTCGAACGCGCTCTTCAAGCTGCTCATTCGCGGCGCGCAGCGCTTCGTGCGCATCGCGCAGCTTGATCTCGGCCTCCCTGCGTTCCGTGATATCGGTGGCGACGCCGAGCAGCCCGACTTTGTCACCACTGATGAGCGGCAGCTTGATCGTCTGGAAATAGTGGGCGACGCCCCGGGCATCGGTGACCTTCTCCACGGGCACCACTATTTCCCTGCGTTTCTCGATGACCTCGCGATCGACGCTGTTGTAACGCTCGGTTTCGTTCAGATCCGGATTGAGTTCGGAATCGAGGCGGCCCACGATCTGATCGGGCGTTGTGCCGAAGAAGTCGGCGATCGCCCTGTTGGCAAGCGTGTACCGAAGTGAAGAGTCCTTCGCGAAGATGATGTTCGGATTCAGGTCGATGAGCTGCCTGAGAAACTCCCTTTGCTCTTCGACCTCCCGTTCCGCCGCCCTGCGTTCCGTGACGTCATCGGCGACGCTGAGTACGCACCATTCGCCGCCGATCTGCAGCATTCTGGCCGACAGGCGAAAGAGTCTCGGCGCACCGGACTTCGGCGCCAATTCCAGCTCGCGATCGACAACGCCGCCCGACTTCACGAGCGCATCTATGAACTTCTTCCGGGATTCAGGGCTGTGCCATCCTTTGATTTCGACGACGCTTTTTCCGATGACTTCATCTCGGGAATAGCCCCACTCGCCCAGAAATGCATCGTTTATGCTGAGGACCACGCCGTCACTGAGTCTGCTCAGGATCATCGCCATGGGACTTGCGTCGAATATGAGTGCGAATCGCTCTTCGGATGACTTCAATTCGTCATCAATCCGCCGTCGTTCGTTCATCTCCGCTCGAAGCGTTTCATTGGCGGCGACGAGTTCAGCGGTTCGAACCTGAACGGCCTTTTCAAGTTCCTCGCGCATCGCCCGTTCGCCCGAGACGATTCGATGTTCGGCCGTCACATCAACCATCAGTCCATGCAGCAACCGGGAGCTCCCGCCGGGTTCGGGCGGACTGACGATGTGCTTGAGCCACAGCGTCTCGCCATTCATCGCCAGTAGCCGATGTTCAAGGGCGACCTCCTGATCCAGAGTTCTTGCATCGTGCCAGGCGCTTCGGATTGCCTGGAGATCCTCCTCTGGAATCTGCCGGCTCATGAACTCCGGTTTTTCCCAGTTTTCGGCTGAAAAGCCCGTGATGGATTCGGAACGCGGCCCGACATAGCCGAACTCGCCGGATTCGGCATCCAGTTCGTAGGGTATCGCGCGCATCGACTCGACGAGGGTTCGAAAGCGCCGCTCGCTTCGTTCGATTCGGCGGAGAAAGTGCGCCCGCCTCCGAACAAGAAACGCCGCGCCGAAGAGTCCCGAGATCGAGACGACGCCGGCCGTCGTGAGAAATCCTGGGGACTGCCAGAACGGGGCACGCACTTCGAACGAAACCCGACTTTCCGGACCGATGACGCCGTTGGAATTTCGTCCCTGAACGGTGACGGCGAACTGGCCCGGCCGCAGGCGCGGCAGCCGCCGGCTGGAGTCGACGCTCCAATCGGACCAGGCATCCTCGGCGCCTTCGATGCGAATCCGATACTGCATGCCAATCGTGTCGCGGCGACCGACCGGGTAGATGAATGCGATGAGTCCCTGATCATCTGCACTGATTGACAGCAGCCCATCGGCGCCCAGCGATCGTGTGCCTCCTGTGCTCCAGAGTTCGACTTGCACGCGCGGCGGCTGGTCGTCGAACTCGATCCGTTGAAGGTCGATCCGGGCGAGACCGGAGGTGGTACCGACGAAGAGCGTGGTTGGATTAAACAGGTACAACGCTCGGACTGCCGGACTCGGCAGCCCATCCGACGTTGTCATCAGTCGAACGCCCGCCGAGTCGATGCGATACAGACCGGTCTCGGCGCCGGCCCAGATCACGCCGCCGGGTTCGAACACGATCGTGTGGACGTAGCCGGTGCCGCGGACGATCAATTCCCGGTCGCCGGGGGCCGGCGAGATTTTTTCGATGGAGTGGCTTGTTCCAATCCACACTTCGCCCGTCGGCGACCGACCAATTTGCACCACCATTTCCGGCGTCGGTATGAAAGTCCATGGATCGTCGTCTGCCGAGTTCCGAAACGCCAGACCTCGATCGCCGCCGACAAGAAGCCGTCCGGCGTCGTCAATCGTCGAGCAGATGATGCGGCTGCCCAGTTGTTCGGGCGTTTTCAGCGGATGCTGCCGTCCGTCGCGGATGGCGAGGAGGCCGCTGTCCGTGCCGACGAGGACGTCCTCACCGTATCCACGGGAGATATGAATCACACCGGCGTCGAGTTCCCAGGACTTGCTCAGTTCGAGACAACGGATCGTTCGCTGCCCGCCGGTCCAGTGACGACCGGCCCCGTCTTCGCAGACAATGCGCGAGAGTCGATCCACATTCAGTGTCCGGGCGGTTTCGGTCGTCAGATCGATTCGGCTCAGGCCCTGCATCGAACTGACGAGGAGCCTGTTTTCGTCGAAACGGCAGATGCCTGAAACGAAGGGATCCTCCAGCCCATCGCCGCCGTTATAGACCAGCACATCCGCGGACCGAAGCAAATACGCGCCTCCGCCGAAGGTGCCGATCCATGTTTGCGCCTCATGATCGATCAGAATGGCATGCACGTCGTCCTGCTCGAGTCCGCGGCGCCGATCGATTTCCTGGAACCGGCCGTCACGCCAGAGAAATGCACCACGCTCCGTCCCGATCCAGATCTCGCCGCGAGCGCCCTCGGCAATGCAGTTGACTTCCTTGTTGGTCAATCCGTCCGATTCATGAAATGTGCGCATGTGGCCGTCGGCGTACCGGTAGAGCCCCGGGTAGAGGCGAGTGCCGATCCAGACTGATCCATCCGACGCGGCGTAGATCGTGGCCGTGTGACCGTGGATCTCCTCCGCCAGATGCAATCGAACACCTTCCGGGGAGAATTCGCGCACGTCCTGGCTTGTTGCGACCCACAACACTGAGCCGGATCGTGCGATGTCCTGAACGTTCATTCCCGCGAGGCTTTCCGCCGCCGCCAGGTCGGCCTTGCCGGCGGCCGCTGTCACCTCGAAGAGGCCGTCAGCCGTGCAGGCCCACACGGTGCCGTCGTCTAGACGCCTGACTCGATTGATCCTGGCTTCTCGCAATTTCGCCGGAACTGTTTTCGGCTCCAGTGAGTTCATATTCAGCGCGAGAAGTCCGCGCCCTGTGCCGATCCAGAGCGTGCGATCGGATCCGCATGCGAGCGAAATCGCGCCCCGCGCCCAACCACTCGGAACCGTGGAACCTGAGTTGGTGCCGGTGGGAGAAACGACCGGCTCAAAGCCGTTGAGGTGCCATCGCCAGACGCCCGACTCGGTACCGAGCCAGATGTTTCCGTGATCATCTTCTGCGATGTCATAGACGATCAGGCCCTGCAGGCGATCAAACGTGCTGAATGGGAAGGTCGCGGCGTGAGCCGCATTTCCGGCAGCGACAAGGAGCGTCCATTGAATGCAGGCGATTGTCAGGAGCAGGCGGAACTGGCGATCGATCTTCATGACATTTTCCATGTAATGAACGATCGACCCGCGGGTCGATTCGTCATTGATCATGATGGCGAACCGGCCGTCCTCAGACGCCGCAAATGCGAAATGAGGACCGTGCGTACCAAGCTGGCTTCCGTAATCCCGAATTAATGATTGTATCAGGAATGCAAACAGTCTCAAAACAACGATCGCGCTGAATCGCGCGCAAGAGAAAGGGCGGCATCCGAGATGCCGCCCTTCGTGCTGTCTTTGATACTCAGAGTGTTGCGGATTTGCCCGCTGCCGGGCTTAGTCGTCGTTTTTCGCATCGCCGCGGGCGAAGATGCTCGCGACGTAGTTCAAGACGTCTGTCGCGCTTTGCTCGTTGTAGCCGAAGTACTTGATCAGCCGCTGCTTGACGACGTCGATCTTCGCCTGGGTCTCGTCGTCAATGACGCCGCTGACGACGTTCTTCAGCTTGATCGTGTCGCGCTGATCCTCGAACAGCTTGAGTTCGAGCGCCTTGTGCAGCCGGGCGTTCGTGTTGTAGTCGAACTTCTTGCCGTCGAGCGACAGGGCCCCGATGTAGTTCATGATCTCCTGGCGGAAATCGTCCTTGCGGCTGTCGGGGATGTCGATCTTCTCCTCGATCGACCGCATCAGGCGCTCATCCGGTTCCTCGTCGCGGCCGGTGTACTTGTTTCGCACCTTTTCGCGCTGGGTGTAGGCCCGGACGTTTTCGATGTAGTTCGTGCAGAGCCGGCGGATGGCATCCTCGTCGGCGCTGATCGCCCGCTGAACCTCGGACTTCAGGATGTCCTCGTATTCCTCGCGAACGACGTTGAGCAACTCCTTGTATTCCTTCTTCAGTTCCTCGTCGCTGATGAGCGAGTGGTGCGACAGGCCGCCCTCCAACTCGTTCATGACCATGAAGGGATTGATGCCCTTTTCCTTGATGGCCTGGTCGCAGACGAGCGAGTTTGAAATCTTGTCCTGGATGTATCGCGGACTGATGCCCTGCATGCCTTCGCGCGGCGCCTCTTCCATCAACTCACGGACGCTGTCCTCGGTGAAGCCGGGAATGCTCTTGCCGTTGTAGAGCTTGAGCTTCTGAAGCCGGGTCAGGCCCGCCTTCTTGGGCTCCTCGACGCGCGTGAGCACCGCCCACATGGCGGCCACCTCGACCGTGTGCGGCGCGATGTGCATGCCGCGCACGCGCTCCTTGTTGAAGTCCTTCTCGTAGATGCGAATCTCATCTTCGAGCACGACGTTGTAGGGCACGTCGATCTTAATGGTTCGATCGCGGAAGGCCTCCATGAGTTCGTTGTTCTGGAGCTTCTTGTACTCGGGCTCGTTGGTGTGGCCGATGATCACCTCGTCGATGTTCGTCTGGGCGAACTTCTTGGGCTTGATCACGTGTTCCTGCGAGGCGCCGAGCAGGTCGTAGAGAAACGCCACGTCAAGCTTCAGGGCCTCGATGAATTCGATCATGCCGCGGTTGGCGATGTTCAGTTCGCCGTCGAAGTTGAACGCTCGCGGATCGGAATCGGAGCCGTACTCGGCGATCTTGCGGAAGTTGATATCGCCGGTGAGCTCTGTCGAGTCCTGGTTCTTCTCGTCCTTCGGCTGGAAGGTGCCGATGCCGCGGCGGTCCTTCTCGCTGATCGTGAATCGCTTGACGATGATATGGTCCATCACCCGGCGCCAGTTGCCGTCGTACTTCTTCAGGAGATCCTCGAAGGTTCGCCGGCAGAAGGGGTCGAGATCGCCTTCCATCCAGATGTGCTGCTCGGGCGGGAGCTGTTCGTTCAACATTGCCAGCACTTCGCGGCGCGCCGGCTCCGGAATCAGCTTGAGCGGCTCCTCGTGCATCGGGCAGGGCACGATGTCGAATTCGCCGTCGGGGCGTTCCAGCTTCCACGAGAACGTGTACATCTTGCCTTCTTCGAGGCGGGAGTAGTATTCGAGGCCCTTCTTGATCAGGCGGCAGATGGTCGACTTGGCCGATCCGACGGGGCCGTGAAGCAGGAGGATGCGCCGCTCGGTGCCATAGCCCTGCGCCGCGGACTTGAAGAAATCCGCCAGGTGCATGAGTGAGGTCTCGAGGCCATAGATGGCGTCGTCGCCCTGGTCGATCGGATCTGAGAAGAACTTGTATCGGACATATTCCCGGCGGGCCTTGGTTCGGCGCTCGGTGCCGAAGTGAAGGATCATGTCGTAGATGCGCTGGAAGGCGTTGCGGGCCACCTTGGGGTCGCGCGTCACGATGTCCATGTAATCGTCGAACGAACCCTCCCAGTGCTCATCCCTGAAACCCTGGGGGTCCAGACGTTTTTCCACCATCTCGTAGATTGCGTTCTTGCCGACCATGATCACCTGCCTCCGACAGTGGTACGTCACCGGATACACGACGCCGGATTCGTCCGACTCATCCAGATCGGTCGAAAGCCCCAAACCGCCAAGTTCGGGGTCCAAAATCGCGATTCCCTCTAATGATATCGGACCGGAACGCAAAGTCAAACGGAAATGGTTGATAAGTTGTTGTCAGGTCGGGAGATACGAAAAACACATCGCTTTGAATCCGATTCGAGGCGTTCTGGCGGGTGCGGCCTGCCCCGGCGCCGGGAAATCGGGTTTTGCCTTCACTCACGCGGACAGTTGAAGGCGACTTGAGGTGACATCCTGTGGGCAGGCGGAAGAGTTACTCGCTCAATCCGTGGTACCGATTCGCACGACATGATGGAAGTTTTTGATGTGATTCCGCTCGGAGAGTATGAGTGCGATTCGGTTGTCGAGCGCCGCGATCTCGAAGCGGCTGGTCGGCCTAATTCTCAGAAAGGTCCGGCGGCCAGTTCCGGCATTGCTTCATCGTCTGCGCCTGCTCGATCTGGCCCGCGATCGACTTGAGCACTTCGCACAGGCATCGGCCGCGCTGTTCGACGCACGGGTTCGAGAGGAAGCACTGCTTGTCTTCGCACTCCGTCAGCACCGCCGCGGCCACGACATCGATGACGTCGGAGAGCGTCAGGCTTGAACACTTGAGCATCTCGATCCAGTTGGCCTCGGTGGCGATCGGTCGAAGGGCGTCGCCTTCGAGAAGGCGTCGAATGTTTCGGCGGATTTCGCACTCGGTGTTCGGCTGAAGCTCGCGCGGCACGACCGGGGCGATCCGGGCGCGGCGATATGGGCGTTCCTTGTTTTCGTTCAGGACTTTCGCGCGAGTGATGCCCTGAAGGAGGAAGTTGAAACGGCCGTCGGTGAGGCGCTCTTCGCGGAGGATTCGGCCGACGCAGATGTCCGGATGGATTTCGGCATCGAGGGTGTGGTATTGCGCTTCGAATCCGGGCTTGAGAAGGGCGATGGCGATGAGGCGGTCGCCGGCGAGTGCGTCCTCGGTCATCTGCCGGTATCGGGCCTCGAACACGTGCAGTGGCAGCACGACCCGCGGCAGGAGCACGGCGTTAGGCAAGGGAAAGATAGGTACCCACGATGGGCATTCAAGGTTCGACATTTCCAGGGGGTTCACCTGTCTCGTTTTCGATATCGTCACTAGCCGAAGGGCTCACCCATAGTTTAGCGGCTTCGCAGACCTTTCGCAGTAGTTTGCGGTGGTTCGAGGCGGTGCGAGTCACAATTTCTGACTTTTATTCACAGGATTTCCGCGGCGTCGGCCTGACCGACTGACTGGTCTGGACTTTTCATGCCGGGGTCCATCGGGCATGATGATCCCATGCCCAGCGGGACCAGAAAAACGATCATCGTCGGAATCGATGAGGCGGGATACGGGCCGATACTCGGTCCGCTCGTCGTCAGCGCCTGCGCTTTCGAGGCGCCGGTTGAACTGGTCGATGCCTGCCTCTGGACAACGCTTTCCGAAAGCACGACGTCGAAGGGCGGCAGCCGTGATTCGCGGATCGTGATACAGGACAGCAAGAAGTTGTTTCATCGCCGCGACGGACTGGCCCGGCTGGAGCGTTCCATGCTCTCGGCGATGGCGGCGTGGCGCGAACCGCCGAACGGATTCGTCGAACTCGTCCGGCTTCTCTCGCCGGCCACCCCCGAAGCGATGGCGGAATACGACTGGTATCGAAAGCCGAAGATCGCGATTCCCTGTGCGGCCGACGATGGGGCGATTCGCATCGCGGGTCGAATGCTCGCCACCGAATTGACAGCCAATCACATGCGCATGCTCGGCATCGGTTCCGAGATTTTGCTGGAAGGGCATTTCAATCGACTGGTTGATCTGACGCAGAACAAGGCGTCGGCGCTGTTCGGACTCGTGCTGCGGCTGATTCAGAGAATCGCCGCGGCGCACCCGGGCGCATCGCTGACGATCTATGTCGACAAGCAGGGCGGGCGCGGGCGATACGGAACGCTTCTGATGCGGGCGTTCGAGGATCGCCAGCTGCGCGTCGTTGAGGAGTCCGACGAATCGAGCGTCTACGAGTTGACCAATCGAACGTCGACGTGGCGGATCAGTTTCAGCCAGGGCGGCGAGACGCGGCACATGCCGATCGCGCTGGCCAGCATCACGAGCAAGTATCTGCGAGAACTGTTCATGCAGGCGTTCAACGATTACTGGCGGGCGAATGCCGCCGACGTGACGCCGACGGCCGGCTACTATGAGGACGGCATGCGCTTTCTCAAGGACATCGAACCGCACGTCCGGCGGCTCGGCATTCGCGAGGAGCAGCTTGTGCGGCAGCGATGAGCGCGGCGGCCCGCGGGCAGACCTTAGAACACGGCGATTTGAATTTCCACCAGGTTTGAAACCGCATCAACCGTAGGTCCATCTCATGAATGCATCTGATTCACCGTCCCGTCCCGCCTGGCTTCGCAACTGGCTGAGCCGTCACCAGAACCCGGTGTCGTTCTGGCTGCACATGGTTGGTATTCCGATGACCATCGCGGCGATCCCGCTGGCGATCGTGCAACTGGCCCGCGACGAGTGGTCGCTCTGGTGGCGGCCGGCGGCGCTCTTTGTCGGCGGGTACTTTCTTCAGTGGGTCGGGCACCTCATCGAGGGGAACGACATGGGCGAGCTGATTCTGATCAAGAAGAAGCTTGGCAAGCCCTACGTCGCCGTCTCGCCGAAGTACGCGATGGATCCGGATCGCGAGGGCGGCTCCGGTCATTGATCCCGGGGTCGATCGAGGGGGCGGACTCCGCCGCGTGTGGGAATCACCCGCACGCTGCGCAGGAGTCCACAAACGGCGTCGATTCCTCGCTGAAATACCCGCACCAGGCCCGCGCCCGCGGGCCCGGCTGAACTCTGATCACTGCGGCACTTCAATTGCTACCTTGGTGGGCTGGAAGGTGTCGCGCGCCTTCTTCGCGGCCCCGGCGCCCTCCGGGAGGACGTGTCATGGGCACAAATCGACCGAAAATCGATCTCCTCGCCGAGCATCAAGTCGTTGAGGAACTTGCGGATCAACTGATGTGCGCCGCCGGGCGATCGGCAGCCGTGCATCCGGCGGAATGGATTGAGGAAGTGCGCAGCCGCTTCGCCGCGTTTCGAACCCATTTCATTGAGCACATGTCCATGGAGGAGCGGGACGGCTACTTCGCCGATCTCGCCCGCCGCGCGCCGCAATACGCGGTCGAGATTGATCGCCTCTACGGAGAGCATCGCGACTTTGCGATGATCATGGAGCTCATTCGGGACCTGATTGAACGCATTCAGCCGGACGATCGGCTTCTGATTCGCGACTGCAAGCGTCGCATCGCCGATCTCATGGCCTACCTCGACCGACATGAGAAAGATGAGGATCTGATCATCATGGCGGTGAGGCGAAAGGATCAGTCGTCGTGACGAATTTCGGACGGACCTGTTCGCGCCCCCGGTTTCTATGGAAGGCAGGTGTCAGGATGTCAGCCACCGGTCGAATCAAAATGATGCTTCTCATCGCCGCCGCGCTGTCGATCACCGCTGTGCTATTCCTGCCGTCTTGCGCCGATCCCAAGGGGTCGGCGACGGCGCCGAGCGCGTCCACGAGCGGGGGCGTAGATTCCCACGGGCTGCATGTTCTCAACAATGCCCGCCTGCGTGAAATCATGAGGCGGCTTGGGGGGATGGACTTCGACAATATGTTGCTTGAGATTGAGGCCGTCGGCGCCGTCCAACGCGATATCTGCGAAGTTTCGTCACTCGCGGCGGAGCTGGCCGGCGACGCCAAACTGATTCCAATTCTACTGAAGGACGTGGAGATGAATGAAGAGTCCCATCGGGTGATGCGGGCGCTTTCCGCGAGGCTCCACGATGAGTCGCTGGAACTCAAACATTACGCGGACGTGAACGACGCTCGAATGATCAAGGTCAAGATCGATGAAATGGTCGCGACGTGCAACGCGTGCCATGCGTCGTTTCGCGCGCCGGCCGTCGCGATCCGTGCCGCGCCGCCCTCGTCGCTGTTCGCTTCCGACTACTGAGTCGGCGTCGGCTGGGATGGACGCGGAGAATTGGCGTGCGGTGACGACCGGCTTTCGCCGATTGGGAGGTGCATCATGTCTCTCAGAACTTTCCATCTCATCTTCATGTTGATCGCCATCGTGGGAGCGGACCTGTTCGGCGGATGGGCCATTCACGAATACCACAGTTCGGGCGACGGCCTCACGCTCGCCCTGGGCATCATCAGCCTGGTCGGCGGTCTCGGGCTGTGCGCCTACTTGATCTGGTTTGTTCGCAAGGCTGAAGTGGCCCACCTTGAGTGATGGGCAGGCGCGTTTGTCGCCGGGTAGTTGCCACCGGGCTTCCGCATTCCGTTACCGGAACGAAGCGGACGAGTTTCACCCTTTTGTCGTTTGTTTCGGATCGACCGGACGGGTTGACGCCGTTTGGGGGCGTTGTATTCTGTCCTGTCTCTCCCGACCCGTGGACGGTCAAGATCGGCCGGTTTACCTGTGCGGGGGGAGTCATCGCGGGATGGATGGGCTCGTTTGGAAGCACATCTGTCATGCGGCTGACGTACTGAAAACATGCGGGCGTGTGTCCGAGTGGCCAAAGGAGACGGGCTGTAAACCCGTTGGCTATGCCTTCGCTGGTTCGAATCCAGCCGCGCCCAATCGACCCCTGGCTTAACCGATCATCTGATGTCGGCCCGTCGGCGGCGGTCTGAGATCGTTCATGAGGATGAATCTTCCCAACCAAATCACCGTCGGCCGGTTCTTCCTCGCCATCATCGTGCTCGTTCTCCTCAGCCTCTTCGATTATCAGCATCGCGATTCGCAGCGCTGGATGATGGATGCGGCCTTCTGGCTGTTTCTCGTCGCGGCGCTTTCGGACATTCTTGACGGCTATCTCGCGCGGCGGCACAACCAGATCACCGCGTTCGGCCGCATCCTCGACCCGTTCGCCGACAAGCTGCTCGTCGTCGGGGCCTATGTGCTTCTGCTCGGCGATGGATACTGCGACGAGGCCGGCCGACCCGTGCTTCAGCTTCGCGCCTGGATGGTGGTGGTCGTCGTCGCCCGCGAGCTGCTCGTTTCAGGTTTGCGCGGTTACAGCGAGGGAAAAGGCAAGGCCTTCGGTGCGAACTGGTGGGGCAAGATCAAGAGCATCTGCCTGGGCTGGATTCTCTTGAGTCTCGGCGCGCTGCGAGGCATTGAGTGGGTCGCCGTCGGCCGCGGCTATGTAATCTATGCCATGGTCGCTTTCACCGCGCTGAGCGCGGTCAGCTACGTGCTGGCCTCACGCGACGCCCTCCTGGAGCATTCGCGTGAGTGACGTCGTTCGGGCCGTGATACTCGGCATCATCGAGGGGCTGACGGAGTTTCTGCCGGTGTCCAGCACGGGGCACCTGGTGCTGGCCATGCCGTGGCTGGGGATCGACCCGGAAGTCGCGCCGTGGAAGGCGTTCTTGTACTTCATTCAGATCGGCGCGATTCTCGCCGTGCTGATCTACTTCTTTCGAGCCCTTCTGCGGCAGACCTTTAGACCGGCGTCAGACGGCTGGCAATGTCATGTGCTGACCAAAGTGGCGGTCGGCGTGATTCCCGGCGGCGTCGTCGGCCTGCTGCTGGACGACGTCATGGAGCAGTATCTCGAGTGGGAGTTGCCGGTCGCGATCGCGCTGATTGTCGGCGGCGGGGCGATGTGGTGGATCGAAAAGCGATTCCGCAAGACCGAAGGCCCCGGAATTGAGCAGGTCACGCTTCGTCAGTCGTTCCTGATCGGCCTCGCCCAGTGCGTGGCGATCATTCCAGGCACGAGCCGTTCCATGGCGACGATCATGGGCGGGCTCATGGTCGGCCTGCCGGCCGCGACGGCCGCCGAGTTCTCGTTCTACCTTGCGATCCCCACACTCTTCGGCGCCGGCCTGCTCCGCGTCTTCAAGCATCGCGAGTCAATGACCGGCGACAACGTGACGATCATGGCGGTCGGCTTCGTGGTGTCGTTTGTGGTGGCGTGGATCGCGGTTGCGGGATTCATGAGCTACATCCGGCGTAAGTCGCTTATTCCATTCGCCGTGTACCGGGTGCTTCTCGGAGCGCTGGTGCTTGGGATCTACTTCGCGAACAAGTGAGTCACGTTTCGCCCGGGGCGTCACACCCTTTCTTGTATCCAGTCCATTGCAAAAGATGGTCGACTTGACGGCCGGGGCGCCATGCCGCCTGATTCGCCATGGCTTAGAATATCCGAAATGTCTCGATCCGAGACGCGGCTTTGTGCGTGACAGGAATGGAGCCTGAAATGAAAGGATTTTTATTTGCCAACGGCTCCTAACGTTCCCGGGACGGGGCTGTCTAACCCCGCGTTCGCTCCACGGTGGATCGGACGCCGCGGCGTGGCGCCTGATCCCGTACGACGCGGCCCTATTGGACGTTTTCTGCAAGCACAAGGAGACAGGATCATGATGAACGGAAAGTTCAAAATCGTACTGGGAGTCGCGGTCGCGGCTGCGGCCATGATGGCCTTCAGCCCCGCTGACGCCCGGGCCGATCATCGATCTCGCGGTCGATCGTTCGGTTTCCACTACAGTTCGGGCGGCAGCCGCTATCACGCGCCCCGCTCGTATCACCGCTCGAGCTATCGAAGCTCGAGATATTACGGCGGCTACTCAGGCGGCTACAGCTATCGAAGCTATGGCCGCTCTTACTATGCGCCGAGGTCGTACTGCGCACCGCGGCCGTACTGCCCGCCGCCGGTTCGGTACTACCGAAGCTGCGGCTGGTAATCCGCCGCACACGGGAAATCAGATCAAATGGCGACCTACTCGCTTTCGGACGCGATGTACGACTTCGACGTCCTGTGAAGGCGCCTCGCAGTCAGCCGGGTCTGAGTAAGGGAAAATGAGGAAAGGGAAGCGGCGGGCATGGCCCCGTCGCTTCTTTAATTCCGGAGTCGACATCAGGG
>CALLKH010000700.1 GCA_938008425.1 uncultured Planctomycetaceae bacterium
CGAGGATCCGAAGAGCGCGCTCGCGGCGCGCGCGACGGACTACCGGAAGGCCCTCGACGCGCGGGATCGCAGCGCGGAGTACTGTACGAAGGAAAACACGCGAACTGAATTGCATGAGTACCGCTGGCGAGTGTGTTACT
The DNA here is from genome assembly GCA_938008425.1 of uncultured Planctomycetaceae bacterium. GTDB lineage: Bacteria > Planctomycetota > Phycisphaerae > UBA1845 > UTPLA1 > JADJRI01. The sequence goes on from CALLKH010000700.1 coordinate 141, forward strand.
GGCTTGGAGATGATCAGCGCGCCGCGCAGGATCTTGTCGAACTGGGGAAACTGTCTTCACCGGCGAGCCAGAAATTCTCGTGGATCATGCACTTCTACCCCGGCCTGATCGACGCCGAACAAGGTCGGCTGGACGAGGCGCTTCAGCACGCCCGCGCCATGGCGGAAGAACGTCCCGCCGAGTTTCGAGCCGTCACATCGAGCGCCGCGATGCTCAACATTCTCGGACGGCCGCAGGAAGCCATCGAGCTCTTGAGTCAAAGGGAAGCAAAGATCGATTTCAAAGCCGCTGCGACTCCCGAGCGACCTGAGCACTGGTATCGCGCCCTTTACGGGCTGCTCGCGGGCCGGGCAACCTGGTCCGAACTGGAAGTGCTGGCGGAGCAGGTGATGTCGGAGCTTCCGCCAGACCAGCGCGACGCGAAGCTCCTCTGGGCAGAGGCTCATTTCTTCGCCGCATCGACCGCCCTGGCGGCCGGCCATCGGGCGTCGGCGCTCGCGGCATTCGAGGCTTGCGAGCGGACTTACGACTTTGATGACTATTGCTATCTCGCCCGGGTCCTTGTTCGTAAGATGCAGGCTGATCCGGCGTGGCCCGGCTGGATCGCCGCGGCCGATTCTCCCGCCTCCAATTGATGCACCCCATTCAAATCCGGGTTTTTGACCCCATTCTGGAAATCAGATGCGAATTTCTTTTGGCCGGCCGGCTCGCATTCTCGTCTTCTCATGGGAGGATTCGTTATGATGGATGTATCTGTTTGAAGACGGTTCCGACGGGGAATGGGCGGTGTCGCCCGAGCAGGGGACCGGTTCACGCGCGGCAATCGACGCGTCAGAGGGAGGAACCGACTTACATGCCGTGCAACAAGACTCGCGGAATTTCGCCGCTTATTGCGACGGCGGCGGCGGTTCATGTTATTGCGCTGTGGTGCTCCGCGGCGTGGGCGCAACCGCCTCATGCGGTCGACCCGCTGCCGAATCCGCTTTTTTCCATCGATCGAGGCTCGCCCACGATCGGTCCCAGTCTCCGTCCCTCCGATGTGCTCGACAAGCCGGGCCCGTCTCCCGTGATCCCCGGCGCTGCACTAGGCCTGGTGAATCCGCTCGACGAAATTGACGGGCTCTCCCGGCCGCGCGACGGCTTCGATCCGAGTTCGACTTTTGCCGTGCTCTTCAGCGTCGATCGGGCCAGTGTTGGCGCAGTGCCGCCCGATCCGGCGCTCGTTGCGATCAACCGGCCGTTCAATGTCCAGGACCAGGCGCTTCGCGGCCAGGCGGCGGCAGACCTGTTCATGTCGACGCTGATGTTCAACATGGCCGGCCCCATTTCCCCCGGACCGTTTCGCGGGCCGGGTGGGAATAACACCTCCGTCATCAATCAGGGTGATACAGGCGGCGTCGACTACGACCTCAAGCCCAACAAGTCTTCGATGACCGACACCACCGGTGAATTGCAGGACGATGTCGATGCCGTTGCGGATAAGGAAGGCGGCGGCGGACCGATGCGCGGCGGGGAGGGTGGCGGCACGGGAGGCGGCCCGGGAACAGGTCAGCCCGGCGGTCTCTTCTTTTCCGCGACGCGCAATAGCCCATCGCTCAGCCAGCTTCCCGGCACGCCGAGCGGGGCGAACATCTATTTCGATCCCGAGCCCGAGATCCCCGGCACGACGGTGCTCTACGCTCCGGCCCAGCTTCTCGGTTTGCAGCCGGGGCCACTCGGTGACGACATCGACGGCCTTGTCGTGATCGACAACGGCGATCGGGTCTTCACACCCGGCCAGGACTTCATCCTGTTCACGCTCAGCCGGGAGTCGCCTTCGCTCGGAGCGGCGTTCCGGCCCAGCGATATTCTGGCGTCCGTCGGCGGCGGCGCGTTCATTCGATTCGCCCAGGCTGCGGATCTCGGCCTCTTGCCGACGGATCACATCGACGCGCTGGAGATCCTGATCACCGACGATGTCGACGACGCCATCTTTCGCCATGCGCTGCTTCGCGTGCTGCCGGGAGACTCGGACGGCGACGGCGTGTACACCCCTGTTGACTGCGCGGGTTTTGAACCGTGTTTCAGCGGCCCGAACATGCCATTCGATCCGTCGGCGGCGTCATTCACCGTTTCCGTCGGCCCGGGCCAGAGTTTTAATCCGCCTGATTTGTCTGTGGAGACGGGCGACGTGGTTCAGTGGATCTGGGCGGATGGTCCTCACAACGTGGTGAGCGGCCCGGGCGTGTTTGATGGCGCGTTCACATCAGGCGTGCCGACGTCAACGGCCGGCGCGACGTTTACCGTCGCGTTCGACGAGGCGCTGCTCAATCTCCATCCGAGGAGCGGGGCGCACTACGCCTATTTCAGCGAGCCGGATCTCATCGCGGGCATGGTCGGAACGATCACGGTCGTTGCCCACCCCTGTGCGACATACGACATCGATTTCGACTCCAACGTCGATTGCAATGACTGGCGGCTTTTCAAGCAGGCGTACGCCGAGTCGGGGCTTCAGGTGTGCGTGCTTCTGACGGTGCCGGAATTCGTGGCCGCGCTGCTGGGGCAGCCCATCGCCCCTGTGCATCTGTGCTTTGCGGACATGAACAGCGACGGGCTCGTGAACGGCAAGGATGTGCGGCCGTATGTGGATGCCTATCTCATGTCACCCTAGTAACTCGCTCGTCGTTATTCTGTCGCCACAAGTTTCGATTCAGTTGCGATTGAGTTCGTTTCCAGAGCGATGACGTTCGTTCTGGACGCGAATGAGCTGGATGCGTGCGCGATGGACTTCGGTTCGAGCGCGGCTCAAATGCCGTGCGGCGCATCAGTCAGAGCCGGGCTGTCTCAGCACGGTAGATCGCTCATCAGAGCCGGGCTGCCTCAGCCCGGTGGAGCGCACCTCGGAGCCCAGGCATCGCCGGCGACCTTCCAGTTCCTGTGCATATCGCTCGTCACCGCCCCGAGACGGGGCGGCTCTGAGGTTTGCTCTCGACACCGCCCCGAGGCGGGGCGGCTCTGACTGCTCACCGCCCCGAGATGGGGCAGCTCTGAGTCTTGCATCAGTTGTCGCATCGGGACGGGGCCCGTGACGAGCGTCGCGCCGTTT
>CALLKH010000701.1 GCA_938008425.1 uncultured Planctomycetaceae bacterium
TACACCCGAAGCGTCCGCCGCGGCAGCCAGTCGCGTTAAGGCGGCTCAAACCGCCCCCGCCAGCAGCAGCATCAGCGCCTTCTGCGCGTGCATCCGATTCTCCGCCTCGTCAAAGATCGCCGCGTTCTTCGTTCGCGACACCTCGTACGTGATCTCGTCGCCGTAGTGCGCCGGCAGGCAGTGCAGCACGACGCAATCCGGGCTCGCCTTCTTCAGCATCTCCATGTTCAACTGGTACGGCACGAAATGGGCCTTGCGGCGCTCGGCGTCGTCTTCCTGCCCCATGCTCGCCCAGACGTCGGTGTAAAGCACATCGGCCGCTTTCACGCCGCCGTCGATGTCGTTCGTCGCCTCGACGCTGCCGCCGGTTTTCGCGGCGATCTCTCCACTTCGCTTCAGAACCTCGGTCTTCGGCTCGAAGCTCGACGGCGTCACGATGCGCACGTGCATTCCCGCCAGCGCACCGCCGAGCATGATCGAATGCGCCACGTTGTTCCCGTCGCCGCAATAGACGAACTTGAGCCCCGCCAGCTTGCCGCGCCGCTCCACCACGGTCTGTAGGTCCGCCAGAATCTGGCACGGATGCTCGTAGTCTGACAGCCCGTTGATCACCGGCACGCGGGAGAACTTCGCCAGGTCCTCGACGATGTCGTGGCCGAAGGTGCGGGCCATGATCATGTCGGCCATGCGCGAGAGCACGATGGCAATGTCCTCGGTCGTCTCGCGCTTGCCGATGCTGATGTCGTTCGGCCCGAGGTAGATGGCATGGCCGCCCATCCGCGTCATGCCCGCCTCGAATGACACGCGGGTGCGAAGCGAGGGCTTTTGAAAAATCATCGCCAGCGTCTTGCCGGCGAATTTCGACGAATAGTCGGCCGGGCTCTTTTTGACCTTGGCGGCCGTATCGAGGATCAGTTTCAGTTCATCCGGCGTCAGATCAGCCATGGAAGCCAGACTGCGTCCCTTGAGGGGATTACTCATCTGCGGCGACTCCTTCGGAGGTTGGTGTGCATGATCAAACAGACGGGCATGCTAGCTTCGAGGCCGACGTCGACGCAAGCCACGCAGCAAAAGGGAGCGGTCCCCAGGCAGTCTGGACGGGATCACCGATTCGCGCGCGATGCGGCCATGATGAGCAGCCGACGCGACGGGCCCGAAATCTATCGAAGGCCGGGATGGGACTTGATGATCTCCTTCAATGCCTCTCGTCCCGCCCCATCCAGTTCATACTCCACCCGAACGTGAGGCTTGTTGATGCTGATCAGCTTCCCCAAGTCGATCGGCGTGCCGATCACCACGACCTCGCAGTCAGCCGCGTTGATCGTCGCCTCCAACTCGGACATCTGAGTCTCGCCATAACCCATGGCCGGCAGAATCTCTTCGAGGTGGGAATACTTTTCGAACGTGGCCTTGATTGATCCGACCGCGAACGGCCGCGGGTCAACGATCTTCGCCGCGCCGAATTGGCGCGCCGCAACGTGCCCCGCACCGAATCGCATCTCGCCGTGCGTCAATGTCGGGCCGTCTTCCACCACCAGGACGCGCTTGCCGCGAATCTTCTCACCTTCCCGGCACGTGACGGCCGAGTCGACCCGAATCGTCTTCGCCTTCGGGTTCAGCTCGGCCGCGTTGCGTTCCACGATTCGAATGTTCTCCTCTGCAGCCGTATTGACCTTGTTTATCAGGATGACGTCCGCCATCCGAAAGTTGGTCTCGCCGGGAAAATACGCCACTTCGTGCCCTGCCCGGTGCGGATCGGCGACAGTGATCATCAGATCGGGCTTGAAAAACGGCATGTCGTTGTTGCCGCCATCCCAGAGGATGACGTCGGCCTCTTTCTCCGCCGCCGCCAGAATCTGCCCGTAGTCGATTCCGGCGAAGAGCAGGTTGCCGTTTGAGATGTGGAGTTCGTATTCCTCGCGTTCCTCAATCGTGCACTCGTGCCGATCCATGTCGGCCAGTTCCGCGAATCTTTGACACGCCTGTTTTCGGAGATCGCCGTAGGGCATGGGATGTCGCACGACTGCAATCCGTTTGCCGAGCTCCTTGAGCACAGCCGCGACCGCCCGGGTCGTCTGGCTCTTGCCGCTGCCGGTTCGGACGGCGCACACCGCCACCACCGGCTTTGACGACCGCAGCATGGTCGCCTGGGTGCCGACGAGCTGGAAATCCGCGCCCGCCGCATTCACGCGGGCGGCCATGTGCATGACGTAGTCGTACGGAACATCCGAATAGCTGAAGACGCACAGATTGACATGGTGCTCGGCGATCAGCCGTTCAAGTTCGGCCTCGGGATGAATTGGGATGCCTCGTGGGTACTGCTTGCCGGCGATTTCGACGGGATAGACGCGTCCTTCGATGTTTGGAATCTGCGTTGCGGTAAAACCCACAACCCGATAGCGAGCGTTGCCTCTGAAACAGCAATTGAAGTTGTGAAAATCGCGCCCGGCGGCGCCGAGGATGAGAACGCGAATCGGGTCGATCGAATTCATGACTCACTTCCCGGGTGAAAGTCAATCTTCATTCCAGCTCAGATCGTGCGCAATGGTTTAGATCCTGCGCACACTGGCTCACAACTCATGCAGAGGACTCCAAGCACGTTGAATACCATGACGATAAAGCAAGTTCGGATTTTCCGGATTTGCCTTGCCCCGTCTGAAATCGTGATGTATTCTTAGATTGCCGAAGCGATGGAGTACGAGCCCAGAAACCCGGCATCTGCGAGTGAAAAAGCCGGGGGCGTCAGGGCTTCGAGTACCGCTCGAGAAGATCCGGCCTTCCGGAGCGCCTAACTTCGCCATGTACCCAAACGCTTCGGCCTTTTTCTTGCGCCGAGTTTTCCGCATTCCGTTCCCTTGGGCTATTCGATTCTCTGTTACCCTGATCAATGACAGGAGATCGCCCATTTCAGCACGGGGCGCACCGTCGGCCGCTTGCCTCGCGGACATTCGTTACGACCAGGAACGCATGATTCACCGATCGTCTTCGCTGTATGGAGCATTCCTTGGATGCGAGCCCTCAACTTCCGAGTGCACAATCACGGGAAACGCGCCGGCGACCGAACCGATACGACTTAGGCCCAATTCTCGCACGAGCCTGCGAATCGAAATGAAGAAGCTGACAAGCGGGCTTGCGAAGAGTGCCATGAGTACGAATATGAACGGGCCGACGTCGTCAAGGCCCAATCTAACGCCGGTCGGGCTTATGAGCAGCGCGCAACAGGTCAGTATCACACAAGAAACAAGCCGAATGTGAAAAAGCATCGAGGTCGTTCTCCAACTCCTTTCAAAGGTGCGGAGACCAACCGATTCGAAAAACCACTGCATCGCCAGAAAGAAAAGCGACAGCATCAACAGCCGCACGAATTCAAACAGGCCCAGCATTATTCCAAGGGCACTCTTGTCGTCCACAAGCCGTACGACCACGCTGACAACGACTGCGGCGATCGCTATCTGCTTCAAGAGTCGCATTAGACTTTCGAATC
>CALLKH010000702.1 GCA_938008425.1 uncultured Planctomycetaceae bacterium
CCTTACGTGGCGTTCCTTCACCGGACAATGTTGCCGTCAAGACCTCCAATTCGGTCGCATTCAGGTAGATCTCGGTAGTCGGTTCGGCCACCGTTAGGGTGACGACCTCGTGACCTGTGAATGATTGTGCCTGGAGGTCGGGTTCGATATATAAGTCGTAATGAGAGGGAATGATATGGCGCGGGAGTCTGTATGGATCGGGAGTCGTCATAGTTGAACCCATGGTGTGTTTCTTTGGCTGTCGATTGTTATGTGGTGGATCGGGGCGGCTCCAGGCCGCGGGCACGAAGAACAATGAGGTTACGCCGTGCCAGACACCCAGCCACGCTACTGCTTTGGTGAAGAACCGTGTGGCCAGTAGAGCCGCATGTCGTCGGGTCACGGGAAGGTCGGCCTGGCCGCCCTTCATGACTCCGCTGCGAGGGTTACGTCGGCGCCCTGCGCATGCCCGACGATTAGAATGCTGGTCCGCCCAATGAACAGTCCGGTTTCAACGATCCCGGGGATCTGGTTGAGTTCTATTTCAAGGGTGGCTGGATCGGTGATTTTCGGCATGTGCAAGTCGACGATCACGTGGCCCGCTTCGGTCTGAAACACGCCGCCGCCGCGCTCGCGTAATACGGCTTTGCCCCCTGAGGCTTGTTCGATGTGCCGTGCGGTGCTGCCCCATCCGAACGGGACGACTTCGATCGGCAATGGAAAACTGCCGCCGAGGGCAGGCACGAGTTTCGTGTGGTCGACCATCACGATAAAGCGCTTGGCTGCGGATGCCACAATTTTTTCCTTGAGCAGTGCGCCTCCGCCGCCTTTCACGAGGTTCAAGGCGGGATCGACCTGGTCCGCTCCGTCGATGGCGACATCGATCATCCATGCGTCATGGGATTCGATGAGGGGAATGCCGGACTGCCTGGCCAGAGCCGCTGTGTCGTGGGACGTCGGTACGGCGTGGATTCGGAGCCCTGCGCGCACGCGTTCGCCGAGGGCGATGATCAGATGCTTCGAAGTACTGCCGGTCCCCAGGCCGACGACCATGCCGTCGCGGACATATTCAACGGCTTTCAGTGCCGCCCGCTGCTTTTCGGAATCGAGATCAGACGATGGTTTCATGATGGATAGTGTCACGCGACAGCCGATGATCTGAGTTGTGCCGCCATTGAAGCAGCGCCGAGGAGGGCGGTTTTGTCGTTCATCACGACCTTCACCGGAATCTGACCCATGATCCGCTTGTACCGGCCCTTGTTTGTGAATCCGCGCATGAACGAGCCGTCCTGTAGTTTTTTGAGCAATTTGGGCGCAATCCCGCCGGCAACATAGACTCCGTCGAGCGTGAGCGCCTTGAGCGCCAGATTGCCGGCTTCAGCGCCATAGATGGACGCAAATAAATCCAGGGCCTGTGTGGCGATTTCAGCCTGCCCCTTGAGTCCTGCGTCGGCAATCTCGGCGGCAGGATTCCCGACTTTGATCTTCTCTGCCAACCAGGTCGGCTCATTTTTCTTGGTGTCGCGAAGATATTCGTAAATGGCATGGAGGCCCGGCCCGGATAGGATGCGTTCGTAACTCACGTGTAGGTAGCTCCCGCGCAGATAGCGAAGTAAGTCAATTTCGCTGTCGCTGTTCGGGGCAAAGTCCGTATGCCCGCCTTCCGAGGGCATGGGGCGGTATCGGACTCCATCCCAATAGAGAATGCATTCACCCAGCCCGGTACCGGCTGCAATCAAGGCGAGGGCCTGTTTTTTCTTCGGTGGGGTGCCGGCGTTCAGCACCACGATTTCATCGGGGTTCAGGAGAATGAGGCCATGCGCCGTGGCCTCGAGGTCGTTAAGTAGGCGTACCTGGGGGATGGCGAATCGTTCCGCGAGTGTCGCCCCATCAATGAACCAGGGCAGATTGGTGGTGCGGCAACGGTTGTCGATCACCGGCCCTGCCACGCCGAAGCAGGCCGCCGTTAAGGTAATGGGGTCCGGGGGAAGCTCCGGCGTCGGCGTGATTTCTTCTGCCGGCGCTTCGACGGGCTGGTCTCCCAGCTCGTCTTCTGCCGGTGGCTTGGGCAACGGTGTACTGAGAAATTCTTCAATGATTTCTTCGAGGCTCTTATAGTCCGCGCTGTGAAAACTATCCTCCCGTACGGGCCCGACCCGTTCAGTCGTCCAGTCATAAAGCGCCAGATTGGTTTTTGTGCCCCCGATATCGCCTGCCAGGATCATGGTTCCTCTTGCGATGACAAATCGTCTGTTGCCGCGGTCA